>JAQICK010000200.1 GCA_027858595.1 Melioribacteraceae bacterium | reverse complement strand
TCATTTTCAGATATCTCTTCTTCAAAATTTAATCCTTTGTATATCAGTTCATCAACCAGTTTTATATTTTCGTTATCCGAAAAATACTGAGTTAAACTTTTACTAATACTTGGACCAATTTCATCAACTCCTGCTATCTGTTCAACTGTTGCAGTTTTAAGTTCTTCAATTGTTCTAAATGCTTTAGTCAGTTTACGTGCAACTCCAGCACCAACATACCTAATTCCAAGGGCAAAAAGAACTTTGTGAAAAGGTTGTTCTTTGCTTTTTTCAATTGCTAGAAAAAGATTATCAATGCTTTTTGCTCCAAAACCTTCCAATGATTTAAGTTCTTCTTCATATTTTGCAAGATTGTAAATATCACTAAATGATTTCAAATATTTCTTATCTACGAACAGATTTACAATTGCTTCTCCTAATCCATCAATATCCATTGCAACACGAGAAGCAAAATGGTTTAGCTTTCCCCTTATTTGAGCTGGACAACTATTATTTGTGCAGTGGAGTGCAACTTCATTTTCAAACTTTTCTAACTTCGATTTACAAACTGGGCATTCTGTAGGGAGCAATAAAATTTGGGAATCATTTTTTCTTTGTGATAAATCAACCCCCACTACTTTAGGAATTACATCACCACCTTTTTCAAGTTTAACAAAATCCCCTTCGCGAATATCTTTTCGTTCTATTTCATCGAAGTTGTGCAATGTTGCTCTGCTAATAACAGAACCAGCAAGTTCAATTGGTTCAAGCTCTGCAACTGGTGTAATGGCTCCCGTCCTGCCAACTTGCCAAGTAACTTTATTAAGTTTTGTAATTACCTGTTTAGCTTTAAACTTAAATGACGTTGCCCAGCGTGGTGATTTTGCAATACTTCCAAGCTGCTGTTGTTGTTGATAGGAATTAACTTTTATTACTACTCCATCAATTTCGTATGGAAGTCCTTCTCGTTTGTTTTCCCAATTTTGACAATAGTTAATTACTTCGTCTATGCTTTTACATAATTTATACTCTGGATTAATTTTAAATCCAAGTTGTTTCAGATATTTTAATCCTTCATCTTGCGAATTTATATTTAACTCGTTTCCAAGAATATAATATGCAAAAATATCTAAAGGACGTTTAGAAACTTCTTGAGAGTCCAACAATTTCAGAGTGCCAGCAGTAGAGTTTCTTGGATTTGCAAAGGTCTTATCACCATTAGCTTCTCGAACCAAATTCATTTTATTAAACGCATCAATTGGCATAAAAACTTCGCCACGAACTTCAAACGATTTTAACTCTTTTAGACGCAATGGAATACTTTTAATTGTTCGGACATTTGTTGTTATCTCCTCCCCAAATTTTCCATCACCTCGTGTTGCCGCTTTGTTCAAAGCTCCTGCTTTATAATGCAAACTTGCAGAAACGCCATCTATTTTTAATTCTACAACGTAATGAATTTCCTCTTCAGTTTCTAAACCACTTTTCACTCTTTTATCAAAAGCACGCAACTCCTCTTCGGAGTAAGTATTTGATAGGCTGAGCATTGGAGTTTTGTGTTCAATGGAGTTAAACACTTTTGATAAATCGGAGCCAACTCTTTGTGTTGGGGAATCTTTTGTAATTAATTCTGGATGTTTTTTTTCAAGTTGAAGAAGTTCATTTAGGAGTATATCAAAATCATAATCTGATATTTCAGATTCTGCAAGAACATAGTATTTATGATTGTGAAAATTTATTTTTTCACGTAAATTTTCTATTTTATCTAAAATTGGATTGCTCATTTTTCCAATTGAGTTTTCATTTTAGTGTATTGTATTCCATCAGAGTCAACAATTACGTTTCGGATTTCACCTTTCTTCCCCGTGAACTCCATTTTTTTACCATTAAGTATAAATTCAACTCCACCAGTATTGCCAATTAGTATATCTATTTTGGATTTGGCAACTAGTGTTTTACTTCTGTTTGGATAAAGAATGAATTCATCATTTTTGGTATTATCTGTTTTAGTTCTGAACCATACGGTATCAAGTGCATTTATTTTTAACGAAAGGCTATCAGTTTTTAAAATACTAACTTCTGTAGTTGCAATGTTGCTTGTGTTTACAGTTTGTTTGTTCTTCTTCTCTTCAAAACGTGGAGTTTTAACTTCAGTCTTTCTTTCAGTAAGAATATCTTCAACTTTCTTTTCAACAATTATTTCATTACTAACCGAATAAACAAATGCAAAATAAAAATATCCAATAAGCACAACCGCAACTATAAAACCAATTATTAAAAATGGATTGTAGTTCTTTTTCGAAATATGGGCTTTCTTTGATTCTTCATCTTCAAATGTTTTAATGTTTTCATGATCGCTTTTTTCTTCTGAAGTTTTTTCAATATCAATTTTTAGCTTATCACTAATTATTTTTCCACTTCTAGCCACTTCATACTTTTTAATTATTTCTTCAGGATTACACTCAACTGCATCGGCGTATTTACGAATGAACGCACGCATATACACATCTGGCATAATTTCAAAATTACCTTTCTCCATTTCTTCAAGATAATTTTTATCAATACGTGTTATTTCATAAATATCTTTTATTGAAATTCCAAGTGTGGCTCGCTTCTCTTTTAGTTCTTCAGCAAATTTCTCTAAAGCACTCATTTTAATTCTCTTTTTTTAATTTTAGTTTTACTGCAAATGCACCGTCAATTCCGTGAACATTAGGATATGTCTCCACAAATCCATTATCCGAAACCAACGATTTATCAAAATAATTATTTGCATTCACTATTTCAAATTCTTTATGTTTTTCTAAAAATTGTTTAATAACATAATAATTTTCTTCTGGCTCAATTGTGCATGTGCTAAAAACTAACTCACCTCCAGGTTTTAGTAAAGAGGCACCCTTTTCTAAAAGTCTTGGCTGAAGTTCTGCTAGTTTTCTAATATCCGAAATGTCACGTCGCCATTTTATATCTGGCTTTTTAGTTAAAGTACCCAAACCGGAACAAGGAACATCTAACAAAATTTTATCAAACTTCTCATCATCATTGTATTCAAGGGCATCGGCTTCTAGTGTTTTAACATTAGTTATTGATAATCTATTAATGTTCTTCTCCAAGATTTTCAATCTACTTTCATATTTGTCGATAGCAATAATTTCACCTTTGTTCTGCATTAAATCAGCTAACAAACTTGTTTTTCCTCCAGGAGCAGAGAATAAGTCGAGAACTCTTTCGTTAGGTTTTGGATCTAATAAATAGCAAGAAAATCCAGTGCTTTCATCTTGGACAGAAAAATATCCTTTGGCAAAATATTCCCATTTCGTGATATTTGACATTCCGCTTAACTCGATAAAATTTGGTAAATATTTTCCTTTAGAAAAGGATATATTTTCAGACTTAAGAAGTGATTCCATTTCAGCAAAATTTGTAACTATACTATTGACTCTTAGAGAAAGTATAGGCTTTTGGTTATTTGACTTTAATAATTCCTCAGTAAATTCAGCACTATATCTGCTTAACCATCTTTTAACCAACCAACTTGGATGAGAATAATACGCAGATAAAAATCCAAGTAAATCCTCTTCTTTATCTGGATATCTAATTTTGTCTTTGCTTCTTATAATATTTCGTAACACACCGTTTGTGATATTTGCCGAGCGTTCGCCTTGCAGTTTTTTTACAAAATTAACAGCTTCATTTACCGCTGCATATTCAGGAACCCTATCCAAAAACATAATTTGATATAAAGCTACACGCATAGCATTTTTTACATTAGGAATACATTTTGAAAATTTTCCTTTATAAAATCCTGTTAACACCCAATCAATTCTGCCTAAGTTTCTTATAACTCCATGAACAATTTCGTATAGCAGTGCTTTATCGTTGCTTTGTAATTCATTGTCTGTCAATTCTTTGTCTAACAATTTATCTAGATAGGCATCCGTGCGGTCTATTCTGTTTAGAATTTTTACAGCAATTCCTCTAACGCCTTTATATAGATTTAATGTTTTGTATCCGTTTTCCAATTAGGCCAAACCTTTCATGTATTATTAATTTTTATTTTGTTATAATTTCTTTATG
>JAQICK010000376.1 GCA_027858595.1 Melioribacteraceae bacterium | reverse complement strand
TTGAAAGTGAAGTTGATTTCAAATCGATGTTGAAAAATCCAACTCGATTATTTGGATTAGTTTATATCTATTTTTTCGTAATTGCTCTTGCTATTGGACTTTATTATTTAGATGTAATGAACTCAACCGCATTTAATACGGTTCCAGGAACATCACTTGACACATTAAAAATTGTTAGAGAAATTGAAACAAAAGTGGGTGGAATAAAGCCTTCAATGGATTTAACTTTAATTACCAATCCAACCGCTGATTTTATTGCTTCTGGGAAAAAACAATATGAAACTGCTTGTGCCTCGTGCCATGGTAATGAAGGGAATGGTGATGGAGTTGCTGCAGTTGCGTTAAATCCAAAACCTCGTAATTTCCACTCGGCCGATGGTTGGACAAATGGACGAACATTCTACGACATCTACAAAACTGTAAATGATGGCGTGCCTGGAACAGGAATGACAGCCTATGAGTTTTTGTCTCCTGAAGATAGAGTTGCAATTATTCAATATATAAGAACAATGACTGATTATCCAGAAGTTACAATTGCTGACAACAATAAGTTGGACGAAACATATAAATTAGCGGCTGGAGTTGTTGACACAAATAATATTTCTATTGCAAAATCAATTACTCTAATTAGTGATGAAAATCAAAACGTAGTAGATCTCGCCGATTCTCTTGCAGCACAAGTTACAAATGATAATGGAGCTAATGCGGTTTTATTAAAAAATAATGTTCAAAACATTGAAAAAGTAGTTTATACATATATCTCAAAATTAAATAAAAAGAATTTTGGAAGTTTCGTTCAAATCCTTAATAATGACCCAGTTGCATTGGGTTATAAATCATCTGTTGTAAATTTATTGGATAAAGATTTAAGAGCAATTTATACTTACTTAAAACAAATTAGTGGTTAAAAAATATTTAAAACATGTCATTCCCGTATGATTTTAACGGGAATCTCATAAAAAGAATGGATTCCCGATAGGAACTTTCGGGAATGACAGATTGTGTTTTGTTGTTTATAGTCTTTATGAAATCTGTTGTCTCAAATCTCATAATCTAATTAGGAGAATTTAATGTCGTCAAATGAACAAATAGTTAATGAAGATTCTCAAAATCTCTTTAGAGTTCACAAAGGGATGTGGGTTTTTATCTTTATTGATTTCATTTTATTTGCTGGATTATTAGCGTATCATTATCTAAATGGAAGTGATTTGCAAAACGAATATAGCTTTGCAAAATCGCAATTACTATTTTCTTTTGGATTTTTTAATACAATCATTTTGTTAACAAGTGGCTTAACAATGGGTTTATCCAAAGTTGCTGCTTATAATAAAAATGATTTTCTCTCAATAGTTTTTGTTTTTATTACGTTTGTTTTTGCAATGCTATTTATTGCAAATAGGGCAATTGATGCTACATACTTGTATGGAAAAGGATTTCAATTTGGCACAGAAACATTTGCTAATTTGAGTGCTGGACTGGCACTCTTTTTTACTAGTTATTTTGTTATCTATTTATTCTTTATGCTACATCTTTTTGCAGGAATAATCCTTTTATCAATGTTAATGTTCAACTTAATTAAAGATATTCCAATAACGGATAAGCATTCAAAATTGAACTTCACTGTTATTTATTGGAGTTATTTAACAATGGTTTGGGCGTTTGTTTTCCCAATTCTGTTTTTAGTTTAGTGAGGTAATAATGGTTAACACAAACGAAAAAAAAATAAGCTACGGAAAATATATTATTACTTGGGTTGCTTTAATTCTTATAGCAGTTCTCCAAGTTGTTCTTAGTGGAATTACAATTGGAAGTAACACTCAATTTTTCATATTACTGTTGTCATCGGTTGCTGTTTTTGCAATTATTTCGGTTTATATGAATGAGAATTCTAATAAAATTCTAACACCTATTTTTGTTGGAATAGTTGTTTTAGAATTACTAATTGTTACTTTTATTTAGATAAGTGCTTACTAACTTTAATTATTTATGTCTTTGCATAACTAAGTTCACAGTTTCATTCCCGAAAGTTCCCTGATTAACATATTCGAGGACAAGTTTAAGCGGGAATCTCGTAAAATATTAAAGATTCCCGATAGAAACATTCGGGAGTGACAGTTTTAAAGAGGCTATAAAAAGCCTCCTTCGATTTTAATTTTAAGGATTTTGTAGAATGGAAATTTTAGAGAGTATTATACATCCACAATCGGCTCAACGGATTGAATTATTATCATATATAACTACAATAGCTTATATGATTTTGCTACCTTATCTTGGATTACTTCTTAGTTCAACATTGCTTTCATGCATGTTTAACAGTAGAGGAAAAAGAACTAAAAATTCACATTTTGTAAAATTATCTAAAGATTTAATTTCACTTCCAACCTTTAGTGTTTATGCATCACTTGGATTAGTTTTATTACCACTTTTTGCTTTAATGTTTACTTATGCGCAAATTGTGCAAACATCTTCGCAATTAGTCTTTGATCAACTATTTTTTCTAATTTTCTTAATAGTCCCAGCAGTTTTCTTAATTTATATTTATAAAGACAGCTTTGAACTAAGCGATATTGCAAAATTAGTTGGTAAAACCAAAGAAACAGAGGACAATAAAGAAGATGAATTTAACATTTATAATTTTAAGACTATCAAACTCCTAACAAATTCATCACGTATTTCATTTTATTTGTTATTTGCTGCAAGTTATATTTTAATTGCTGCAATTACTTTAATTAGTGACTCAAGTAGATGGGAAACAGCAGTTTCTATTTCTGATATGCTTTGGAATGAAGCAACAATTATTTCGTTTTTATATTTCTTTTCAACTTCTATTGCTTTAACATCAGTTCTAGCAC
>JAQICK010000241.1 GCA_027858595.1 Melioribacteraceae bacterium | reverse complement strand
TATCCCTTAGTTGCTATTGCAAAGGATGTGTGCTCTTTTGGAGATTTACTCTGTTTTAGCTAAGTTGGTTTTATAGGAACTATGAGAAAGTGCTTTAGGGTTTGGGATTGTGTGATTATATATTCTCAGATGTTAGGTTTACGTTAAGTTTCAGGAGAGAGGAATTATTATGAAAAATAATCAAAAACTAGTAGATGTTATATGTTTTGTTTTGGGAAGCTTTTTAACGGTTTATTTTATCTCAAATTATGCTATTGGTGGTGACAGCAGAGTTGAATTATATTTTTTTTATTATAAAGCTTATTCAAAGTTCGGAATTGCATTTGGAGTTAGCTTAATTGTTATAGGATTTGTTGTAAGGTCGTGGAGAAAATTAGCAAATGATAATTAATTTTCTCAATATTAATACTGACGCTTGTTTGAGTATTATGTGTGATGAATTGTAAAGATTCAGATGGAAATGGAATTTCATAAATTTATATAAGAGTAAAGAAGGAGTATTCCATGAGAGAGTGAAAGCGTTATAGTGGCGAACAAAAAACAATCATATTGAGAGAACTATTGGAAAATAACGTTCCAATAAGTCAACTATGTGAAAAGTATGAAGTTAGACCTAACGACATCTATAATTGGAAAAAGATTCTATTGACTTGATCATATTCATTCGCTAACCCCCATAGAAAGACTAATAAATTCTTGTTGATATTAACACGGATGTGGTTTTGGATAAGGAAAGGTATATCAAGCCTGCCACCACGAGAATAGAAAAAGTATTATAAAAAAAACTGACCAACCAACCCAGAGGCGAAAAGTCTCTGCTTTGCTATCGACTGATCTATTTGGGTCTAACATCATTCCAAGAAATGTCCATAAGAGTATTATAAAAAAAAGTCCAACTGTAACAATAATATATGCTGTAAAGTTATGGATAAATAAGGACAAAATATAATATGGTAGGGCATAAAAAAACAATACAAGAATAAGAAAGAATAATATCCCATTAAATACACCGTAAAAAGTGTCTAAAGGGTTATCAATAAAATTAGGGTGATCCTCCACATCAAGTTTAGATCTGTTGATAAAAGCAAAAACAAAAAATACAATAGAAACAATTGTATACAAGATTACTAATATAGTTTTGTCAAAATGCAACGAAATTGATGAAACAAAAAGAATTCCAATTCCCAATAATAAATTTACTTTAACTCTATTCTTCCATTTAGCTTGGTTTGCTTTTGTTGATAACAATACTTCAATGACTGACACAATAGAGAGTATAACTATTATCAATTTCAGAAACAGATATACGTACGTGAACGGATTTTCAGAATTAACAACATAAACGAAAGGAGAAAATAAGTCTATTAGAGCAAGCACTATCACCGTAATTGCTGCAACTAATTGTATTCTGGCAATAGTATAATATTTCCGCCATATATTTAAAATCCAATCCATAAATTTACCCTCAGATAATTATTCAAACCCAAAAATACTAATATTAGTAGTCAAATGCAGGAGAAGAGGCATGACAGCACCATATACTTATTCTGCCCATCCGCATAGAAAAACTAGGAAATTCTACTTATAATTTCAATGAGATTTCACACCATGGATGAAGTTTCGAATAGAAACATGATGAAATTCTCATCATTAAAATTATTTATTCCAATCTAGGAGGAAGCAAAAGTTCGTTGTTTTTCATTAACTCTAAAGCACCCAGCCATCCAAGTTTATAAGCTTCTTGAAGGTCTGTGTATGCTTCATTCATTTTATTAATTTTCAAATATGATTTTGCTCTAAAAAGATATGCCTCACCTTCAATTTCTTCAAATTGAGTTGCTACAGATAAATGATTAATAGATTCACCAAACTTTTCTTGATGATATAATTCAATTCCAGTTGATAGTATTTTTGTAGATTCTATGCTGACATTTAACTTATCTTTTCCCATGTATAAATGTATGTCTCTCATTCCAGAATTAAATTCTCCAATACTTATTTTTGCAAACCCTCTTAGATATAGGGCTTTATCCAGTAAGTCCGAAAAGGTAGTTTTGTATATATTGCACCTTTCTATCGCTACAGTAAATTTGACAATTGATTTTTTATAGTCATCATTTTCCACCAATTTCTCACCACTACTTAAAAGAACAACTATTTTTCTTCGATAAACGTCATAACGACTTTCCACTTTTTCCCTTTTTATATTTTCACTATTGTAACTTCTCATACTGAGTTTTACGCTAAAATCATTAGGGTCAATATCAGTTGCTTTTTTAATATATTTTAATTGCATCCTTCGGTCTTTTAACTTACCAAAAGTTGAAGCTATATCTAATAG
>JAQICK010000321.1 GCA_027858595.1 Melioribacteraceae bacterium | reverse complement strand
CTCGCATCTTTATTACACTTCTAAATTAAACGTAACTGCTTATTTTATATCCAATTAGCTCATTTTTTGATTGATTTCGCTCAGTTCTTTTAGTATATTGGGGAGCTAATTTTTAGCGTGTTTGACAATAATATTATCAATTCTTTAATATTTAAATAGTTCGGAAATTATAATATAATATGAAAAAAATCTTATCCTTATTTATTTTATTGTTTTTATTATATGCTAATTTTTCTGCGCAGATAAGAATTAGAGAAATTACTTCCAACCTACGAACCAACTATTCAAATACCGAAACAAGAAAGATTGTTACTCTAAACCAAGATTGGACTTTTGCACCAAAAGGATCTTTAGAAGATGGCGTGAGTATTAATGTTCCTTCAACGTATAATTCAGATGACGAAATGGTTTTTCAAAAGACTCTGAATCTATCACAATTTGATATCGCAAATAATAATTTTAGAATTCACTTTTTAGGGATTTCATATTCTGCCGATATTTTCTTGAATAATATAATAGTTTATAAAAAGGCGGGCGGTAACATCCCTTTTACAGTGGAATTGGCAAACGATTTAATTTCTACAGAAGATGAAAATATTCTAAAAGTAGTAGTAAAAAATCAATTAGATTCTCAAAACAGTATTCCTCTCTTTCAACGATTTCTATTCCCCAAGAATTCTGGTGGAATTGTACGAGATGTTTTTCTTGAAATAATTCCTAAAGAAAATATACAACTAGATAAATACTTAACAACAATTACTAACGACTTCAAATCGGCACAAATAGACTTTACATTTAATTCAAATACAGGCCTTGCCGAAGAAGCAAGTAAATATCGCGTTGAAGTTGCCATAATTGACGATAGAGAAAAAATTGTTTCAACTAAAAACTGGGAACTAAAACAAGACTCGAAACAGACCTCAATTAGTTTAAATATTTTCAACCCTAAAATTTGGAGTCCTAAAAATCCAACCCACTACATTGGCGAATTTAGACTCTTTAGAAATGACTCTTTAGTTGATTTAAGCAAAAAACAAATTTCTATAACAAAACTTGAGAATCGCCCTGAAGGAATTTTTCTAAATAATGAAAAGTTTGAGTTTAAGGGTGTTACTTATATACATTCAAACAACGAATATGGGAAGTTAATTTCATTCCCTGAGCTAAAAAAAGATTTACAGATAATTAAAGAAATGGGAATTAATAGTGTGCGATTTGCAAAAGCAACTCCGCACCCATTTGCGTTAGAAATATGTTCCGAACTTGGAATACTTCCGTTCATTGAAATTCCATTAAACTCTGCTCCAGAATTAATTGCGAAAGATGCAAATTTTGTTAAACGTTCCGAAAGATTTATTGATGAATTTGTTAAATCTTACGATAATTATTCTCCAATACTTATCGTTGGGGTTGGAAGTGGTTATTTGTCTAATTCATCTATTCATGCAGAACTTATTCAAAGGTTTTGTAAAGTTGTACATTCTAACAAAAATGTTTTAACGTACGCATCTTTTAATGGATTTCCGCAAACAAAAATTAAAAGTTTAAACTTATACGGAATTGAGCTTTTTACTGATTTTGATATTCTTGAAAATAGTCTTTCAGATTTGTCTATTGAACCGAGCAAAGTATTTCTAAGTGAAGCAACTTATCCTAATTACAAGGGAAGTAGTAATGGATATCTAAATAAATTTTCACTTGAAGCACAAGCAAAGTTTTTTGAAAAGACAATTGATCTCTCAAGCTCGAAAAAACTTTCTGGATTTTTTCTAAATTCGATGTTTGATTACTACGGAGATTTCAGTTCGCTTTATACAAAATATTCTGACAATAATTTATATCGCATTGGAATATTGGATGTTAACAAAAACACAAATTCCACAAGTTATAAGCTCATAAGATCTAAGCTCAATAATGGTAAAAAAATTAAAATTCCGTTAGGAAGTACGAAGGACACCTCGCCAATACTTTTTATTATTATTGGTTTAGTTCTTTCAGTTTTAACTGGCGTTTTAATTAACTCCAAGAAAAAGTTGCGTGAAGATGCAACACGTGCATTCCTGCGTCCATATAATTTTTTTGCAGATATTCGTGATCACAGAATTATTTCTGGTTTTGCAACAATTATTTTGATGCTTATTCTTGCTGGCTCTCATTCTTTGTTGATTATCAGTTTACTATATTATTTTAGAACTAATATTATTT
>JAQICK010000025.1 GCA_027858595.1 Melioribacteraceae bacterium | reverse complement strand
TATTTACAGAAACAAAAAGCAATAGGAAGAAAGCGGAGAGAACAACTTTTTGTATCTGTTTATAATAGAATGTTTTGTGTGATTGTGTTTGCACTTATTGTTATCCTCTTGTGTTTTTTATTTGCTTGTTTCAAAAAAGACTTACTAAATTTAATATTATTTCTTCCAAAATGAAGGAGAGAAAATAATTAAAATAGTAAAGAGTTCTAATCTACCCAACAACATTAAAAATGATAATACCCATTTGCCAATATCTGGAATATGAGAAAAATTGTCCGTAGGTCCTACCCCTCCAATGGCTGGTCCCACATTACCTAGACAAGTGGCGACACTACCCATTGCTGTTAAAAAATCAAGGCCAATTAGAGTCATGAAAATGGTTCCTGTTACAAATATTGCAAGATAAAACAGTAGAAATGCCATAACATTAAAAATAATATCTTTGCTAACGCTAATATTATTATATCTCACAGGAATAATTGCTCTAGGATGAACAAGTCTGCGTAGTTCAAGAGCACCGTTTTTAATTAATAATAAATGTCTAACCGCTTTAATTCCACCACCAGTTGAGCCAGCAGAGCCACCAATAAACAACATCAAAAAGAAAAGTGTGTGATAAAAAACTCCCCAAAGTTCATAATCTGCAGTTACAAAACCAGTTGTAGTAATCATAGAAACAACTTGGAAAAGTGATTCTCTAAAAGCTCTTTCAACACCAGAATGTTCAGTTGTAAAAATTCCGATTGCTATAACTGCAGTAAATGCAAAAATTAAAAAGGAATAAAACCTAAACTCTTCGTTTTCTCCAACAGGTTTAAAATTTCGGTGTAGTAAAAAATAGTGGAGAGAGAAATTCATTCCCGCTAAAAACATGAATGCAGTTATCACATATTGAATGAAAGGAGAAGTAAAATATGCTATGCTATCTTGCTTAGTAGAAAAACCACCAGTAGCCATTGTTGTAAAGGAATGATTTATTGCATCAAAGAAATTCATTCCGCCTATTAATAGTAACAAAACTTCTGCAAAAGTTAAAATAACGTAGATTCCCCAAAGTCTTTTTGCAGTTTCTCTAACCCGAGGATGAATTTTATCTTTAGTAGGTCCTGGAACTTCTGCGACAAAAAGCTGCATTCCACCAATTCCAAGAATAGGAAGAATTGCCAGCGAGAGAACTATAAAACCCATTCCACCCATCCATTGCGTAAGCGATCGCCAGAAGAGAAGCCCATGAGGCATTGCTTCAATGTTATTTATTATTGATGCACCAGTGGCTGTAAAGCCAGACATAGTTTCAAAAAAAGCATCGGTGAATGACGGAATAGAACCGTGGAATACAAATGGTAATGCACCAAAAAGTGACATCACTATCCAACCTAAAGAAACAACAATGTAGCCTTCACGTTTTGTTATTTCTTTACTCTTGTTTTTGCTCTTTGTAAAGTAGTAAAGTAAAAGCCCAGAGATGGATATTCCGCTACCAGTAATGAGAAGAACCAGAATATCATCATCGCCATGATAAAGAGAAAATGGAATTCCAGTCATCATTGCAAGTCCATCAAGAATGAGGAGAAATCCGATAAAATTTAATATTACTTTGTAATTAATCATTTAATTAAAAAAGCTATTTACTTTATCAACGCTACTGGCAAGAGCAAACACAACTACTTTATCATCTGTTTCAAATTGAGTTGTTCCAATTGTAATGTAGCCATTATTGTTGCGTATATATCCACCTACTAATGTGCTTTGGGGGAACTTTAAATCTTTTACCATTTCTTTAGTAACTGGAGTTCCTTCTTTAACAACATACTCTAAAACTTCGGCATCCATTCCTGAGAGAGAGAGTGAAGAGACAATATTAGATTTTTTTATAAATCGTGAAATAACATTTGCGGCAATTAATTTTTTATTAATTAACGAATCGAGCCCAATGGTTTTGGTTAGTGGAACGTAATCACTGTTATCTACTTGTGCAATTGTTTTTGTAACTCCAAGATGTTTTGCCATTAACGATGTAATAATATTTGTTTCGGCATCTTCTGTAACTGAAATAAAAGCATCCATATCAATAATTGCTTCTTGTGCAAGCAAGTCCAAATCGCGTCCATCACCTTCAATGATAAGGGTTTTACGAAGATAGTCTGCAAGATCTAATGCTTTATCGCTATTTGATTCTATAAGTTTAACTTGGAATTTTTCTTCAAGTAGTTTCGCTGATATTCGTCCAATTTTACCGCCGCCAAGTATCATTAAACGATGAATCATTTTTTCATCCTTTCCAACAATTTTCATTACATCATGAATTCCATCTTTAGTTGTAATAATAAATACTTGATCATTTAGCTTAAATCTGTTTTCACCACTTGGAATTATAGTTTCAGAATCACGATTTATTGTTGCGACACGGAATGATGAAATATCGTATTGTTCTGAGATTTCTTGCATTGTCATATTTAAGACAGGAACATTTTCATCAATCTTAATTCCAACAATTGAAAGTTTTCCACCCTCGATATCAACAATGTCGGTGGCTGCGGTGTGCTCAATAAGTTTTACAATTTCTTTCGCAGCTAATTCTTCTGGATAAATAAGATAGTCTATACCAAGAGACTTTATCATATCAAGATTATCATCGGAAACATATTCTGCATTACTCACGCGTGCAATTGTTTCTTTTGCCCCAAGTTTTTTTGCTAAAATAGCAGTTGAAATATTTACACATTCGGTTGAAGTAACTGCAACTACTAAATCTGTTTCATCAATTCTTGCTTCTTTTAAAACTTTAATAGAAGTGGAAGAACCATGAATAGACATAACATCTGTGGCTGAACTGGATTTTTCAATTTGCTGTTCACTTAAGTCAATAATTGTTATATCGTGGTCTTTGCTAGAAAGTTGTTTGGCAAGATGAAATCCAACTTCACCTGCTCCAGCAATAATAATACGCATACTTATCTATCCGAAATTCTTAGAAATTTAAAATTACACTTGTTTGATAAATAATGCCAATATTAAATATATTTATATGTGCAAAAAATTTAAAAACCCAATTCACATACTTGGATATAAAAAGGTAAAAAAATTGAAAAAAATAATTCTAATAATAATTTCACTGTCGCTCATTTATTCTTGCAGTAACGAAACAAACATAGATTTGCTTAAAATTGAATTGGCTGGCGATTTAGCCGAAAGAAAGATTGAAGCTTCTGGATTAACTTGGTATAAAGACAATTTAATAATTCTTCCACAATTTCCACACAAATGGGATGAACAGTTTGATGGAGCAATATATTTTATTCCAAAAGAAAAAATTGTTAACTATATAAATGGAGAAAGCAAAACTCCTTTAAGTGGTGAAAAAATTTATTTTTCGGCGGAAGGCTTGGATGAAATAGGAAAAAGAAAAGGATCAGGTTATGAGGCAATAGTATTAGTTAAAGACACAGTTTATGTTTGCATCGAATCATTAAATGGTGATGAATCAGCTAGCTATGTTGTTAAAGGCATGTTGGATTTTGAGCAGAAGCAAATAATTTTAGATGCCAAATCAAAATTTGAAATTAATTCTCAATCAAATATTCATAATATGGGCGAAGAGACAATTCTAGAATTCCAAAATAATATTTATGCAATTCATGAAGCGAATGGTATTAATATTAATAAATCTCCATTTGCAACAAAGTTAAATAGTGCTTCATCCAAAATTGAAAAAATTTCAATGCCAAATTTGGACTTTAGAATTACCGATGCAACTTGTGTTGATTCAACAGGCAAATTTTTTGCGATTAATTATTTTTACCCAGGTGAATTTGAAAAGCTTAAGCCAAATATAAATGAAGAGGATAAAAACAAAGCAGTTGAGCAAATTTTAGAATTTCAAATTTTGGGTGGAAAAATTGCTAAAACAGATAGAAAACCAATTAAATTGCTAAATGAAGCTAGTGAAAAAGGGCACAATTGGGAAGGAATAGTAAAGCTAAATGATGGATTTCTAGTTATAACCGATATGTTTCCTGAAACAATATTGAGTTATTACAAATAAGGTTGAAAATAATAAATAACTCTATAGAACAAAACACTTTACATTTTCTTGACATTAAATATTAATAGGCTTATTTTTGTACTCTTTTGTAAAATAGAATATGTGCCTTTTGGAGGATTAGATTTGAAACAGGAAAAATTAACAAGATTTATAAGAACTGAAGATTCCGATAGGAAGTGGTACGTTGTTGATGCTACAGATAAAGTTCTTGGAAGATTAGCTACACAAGTTGCCAGCGTACTACGTGGTAAACATAAAGCTATATTTACACCAAACATGGATACAGGTGATTTTGTAATAGTTATTAATGCTGATAAAGTAAAAATGACTGGAAAAAGAGAATTACAAAAAACATATTTTAGTCATTCTGGATATCTAGGTTCTGGCAAAACTATAAGTTTT
>JAQICK010000384.1 GCA_027858595.1 Melioribacteraceae bacterium | reverse complement strand
ACTAAAACCATTCCACTTTGGAATTTTGTTTGAATTAAAATTCCGCCTGTCTCCGTAAATCCTGTTTTAACTACACTAAATAGATTTGAAAATATTTGATTAAGTAAGTTTGAATTACTCAATATTGGAGGAACATTTTCGCCCAAATCTAAAATACATTCGTAGTTATCATTTTTTATTGATGACATTAACAGATCTACATAGTTTGAAACTTCATCATTTATGTTACAAGGTGTAGTAATTGTTGAGTTACTATTTATACTAGCAAATTTTGTTAATCGAGTAATTACAGTCTCAATTTTTTTAACTTGGTTGTTAATTGTTTGAAGCACATCGGTATCAATATTTGTGTTTTCATTCTTCAAATAGTCTGAACAACTCATAATTACTTGAGTTGGCTTAATAATATCTTCAATAATACCATTTGTTAATTCACCAACAGCAGCAAGTTTGGAATCGTTAGATAATTTACTTTTATATGTAAGAGTTTCTTTTATTGTTTCATCCATTTTTAATTGACTGTTTATCATTGCAACTTTTGGGTAAACCAAACCAGTTAACAAATTAAGTGCTTTCATCTCAAACGAATTGTCTTTTAATTCGCTTAAAGGCGTTTGAATAACAAGAACTCCATTTTTTTGTTTTCTCTCAATTATTGGCAAAACTAAATAATTTAAGCGAGGAGCATTAATTTTGTTTCTTCCAAGATTAGGTAGAATAACAGCTTTTTTGTTTTCAAAAACCCAACTGATAATTCCATTACGAAGTGCAGTTTCTACCGTTAATCTTATTCCCCTCTCGCATCTTTCTGTTACAGGAAGTAATTCATATTTGTTTTCATTAAACAAGAATAGATGTGCTTCTTCAACAGTAAAAAGAGATCGTAAGTTTTTCACAAATAGATTTATTATTAATTGGATATCATTAAGATTTTGAAGTTGTGTATTTACGTTTGCGAGAGAAGTAAAAAATGTTTCAAATCTATTTTTACCAGACATGGCTGAAGTATTAATAAAACGCAAACCGTTTTCATTATCTCTTTCTTGCGATTCATTTTCTAATGTTTCGTAAAGAGTGCTATATGCCATTGCGTTATCTTTAATTACTTTCACAACAAATTCCTTATTGAATCTATTTGCTCGCTAATGTATTCTCTATATGACTCTATAAATTCATTTAAGCTCTCTTCATTTGAAAAGTGTAATGTCTCAATTATTGATTCGTCTAGCTCAAATTTATTATCTGGAGTACAACTAGCCACATCAAGTTTAGATGTAATGTAATCTGCCAAGTGAACAATGGATGTTAACCTTTTATCTCTTTCTGATAAGGATGGAGTGTGGTGGTTGGAAACTGTATCAATTAAAATATCTGGGAGATCCCATTTGCCTAAAACTGATTTTGCAATCTCTGAATGTGTTACTCCAAGAATTTCTTTCTCGGCAGAATCGAAAGAAACGCCAGTTTCAACTAATTTATAAATTTCCACAAACTCTGCTTTAAATTCACGGTGTAATAGTGAAATAGAAAAATCGTGCAGAAATCCAGAAATAAACGCTTCACCACTATTCATTAAATCCAAATCCATTGCTATTTTTCTGGATAAATTTCCAACGACAAATGAATGAACCCAAAAACTTTCCGGATTAAAATATTTGTCTTTTTCCATTTGGAAAGATTTCACAAAAGCTAATGCAAAAACTGCCTTTTTAATCTCTTTTAAACCAAGAACAAACACAGCAAAACTTAAAGTTGAAACTTCTTTTCGTAAACCATAAATGGGAGAGTTAGCAATTGCCAAAATTTTGGCTATAAAACTTTGCTCTCTAGATACAATTTTGACAACATCATTTTTACTACTGTTATTATCATTTAAAATTCGTAACGCTTCATCGGCAACAGCAGGTAGAGGTGGTAGATTATCAACTCTGCTTAAAATTTGTTCAATGTCTTTTTTGTTTTTCACTGTTAGTATTTCCTAGTTATCAAAAAGGTAAACTGCCTAATTGTTCTTCAAGATGCTCTCTGTAGCTTTCAATAAAATTATCAACGTACTCTCTACTTCCAAGATCAAGAATTGGAATTATTTTTTCATCAAGCTTTATATCTGCATCCCATCTAAATGAACCACAGCCTAATGTGTTAGTTGTATAATCTGCAAGATGCACAATTGCAGAGAGCATAAGATTTTCATCATTATTGGAAGGATTATGATGGAAGAAAATTGCTTGACCAAGGTTTACTGGAAGATGCCATCTGTCGCAAAGTATCTTTCCTATTTCCTGATGTGTTAAATTCATAATATGTTGCTCAGCAAATTCGTAGGAAACCGCTTTATTTGTAACAGAATCACAAATTTTAACAAAATCTTTATTGAAGTATTTTTGTGTAACAACAATGCCTAAATCATGTAGTAATCCGGCGGTGAAAGCTTCACTTGTTTTTGCGTATCCCAAATCATCGGCAATTGCTTTCGCAGCCATTGCTGTCATAAATGAGTGTTCCCAAAATTCTCTTCTGTTCCAATATTCTGAATCTTCATTTTTAAATGTATCGAACATTGAAAGAGCTAGAACTATTTGCCTAATTTGATTAAAACCAAGAATTAGTATTGCAAACTCAATACTAGGAACTTTTCGTGGAAGACCATAAAGAGGGGAATTTGCAACAGTTAAAACTCTAGCTACAAGTGCCTGATCTTTGTTTATTAAATTACTAATGTCATTTGTACTAGTCATAGGATCATCTAATAAATCCAAAACATGTTTAGTAACTGATGGGATAGAAGGCAAGTTTCTAACACTCAACAAATAGTTTCTTCTGCGGTTATCTTTTGTTTCTAATTCGCTCATACTAAACGTCAACTTCTTCTAATTTTTCTTTAAGTGATTCTAATATTCTTGAGTGAATTTGTGAAATACGTGAAACGGTAATATCCAAAACTTCTGAAATTTCACGATAATTCAAGCTTTCAAAATAATAGAGTGTAATTATCAATCGGTCTCTTTCGTTTAGACCTTTAATAGATTCCAGTAATCTGTCTTTTATTTCGTTCTTTTCAGCAATTTCTTCGGGCTGTTGAGTCTCTGATGGAATCAAGTCGTGTAGTGAATTTCCATCATCAACACCAAAACTTCTATCCATTGAAACATTAGAAAAATAAGGATCGCCAGGTTCATCAAAAAGTGAAAATCGGGGTTTAATTTGAGCTTTTCTTAACTCATCAATAATTTTTCCTCTAATTCTCTGAATTGCGTATGTCTCAAACTTTGTTCCATACTGTGGGTCAAAGCGTTCTACTGCTTCGCTTAACCCTTCAATTCCAAATTGGAAATAATCTCTACTATCAAAGATATTGAGATTAACAAATTTGGAATGATGAATTACATAATGAACTAAATTGGTGTAACACAATAACAATTGTTTTTTAAGAACCTCGGTTGGGTCTTGTTTGTATTGTGTCCAAAGTGCTGTGGTCTCCATTTTACTTACCGCCTAAGTTTTCTGAGAAATCATTCCCCTTTGCAAAGGATTTTTTATTAATCGAGCGGATGAATACTAGAGCTAGAATTCCTAGCATACTTGTAAGAAATATAAACACAGCAAATGATCGGACAAGAATGTCAATAAGCGATAAATTCATCTGGCTAAAGAATATTACCGATAAGAAGAAGAATAACATGCCTACATTCATTACTATTTTGTTCATACATTTTCTCGATTTTTAGCCTTTTAATGCAAAGACTATACCAAAAAAATATTATTAAACATTCTTTCTTTTTTTTCGATATTCAAACTTTTTGAAATCTCTATATATATCGCTTGGCTATTATTAGCCATATGTTGATTTGGGGAAAAAAGGGGAGAGAAGTTAGAAGTGAAAGGTCAGAAGCTAGAAATTGTCCTTCCCTAAAATACGTTGACCATTTTCA
>JAQICK010000021.1 GCA_027858595.1 Melioribacteraceae bacterium | reverse complement strand
ATGGGGAGGACTATATATTGGCATATTTGGAGGGCAGCCAATTTATATATTTGTCTTTACCCTGAATCGCTGGATTTGAAAATCCGACATTACTTTTAATATTAATTTCAGTATTTTCCATAGTTGGAATTTCTATTGGGACAAAGTTTGAGGCAGTTTACGGAAAAGACCCTAAGCAATGCACAATAGATGAAATGGTTGGAATGTGGATATCACTACTCTTTATTCCAAAACAAATTTGGTTTATCTTAATAGCATTTGTCATTTGGAGAATTCTGGATATTACCAAACCATTTCCAGCAAATATAGCTGAAAAACTTAATGGTGGATTAGGAATAATGCTTGATGATATTATAGCAGCAATTTATTCCTTAACAATTACACACATAATTATTTATCTATTTTTTTAGAGTTAAAATGAAAGCAGAAATTATTACAATAGGCGATGAAATTTTATCTGGCCAAACTATGAACACTAATGCAGCATTTATTGGTGATGTGTTAACCCGAAACCATATTGATGTTACAGCTGCAACAGTAGTTGGTGATAAAGAAGCACCAATTCTAGAAGCATTTAGAAAGGCTTTTAATAAAAATGATCTTGTTCTTGTTACTGGCGGACTTGGACCAACGCACGATGACATGACACTTGACTGCATAGTTAAATACTTCAACACAGAATTAGTTAAATCGGATGAAGTTTTAACAGACATTAAAAATATTTTTGAAAAAAGAAATCGAAAAATCACTCCTTCAAATGAAGCACAAGCACTGGGTCCCAAAGTTGCTGATATCATAAGAAATCACAAGGGAACTGCACCTGGAACATGGATTGAAAAGGATGAAAAAATATTTATTTCAATGCCTGGTGTTCCTTTTGAAATGGAAGAAATGATGACTGGATACGTAATCCCACGTATAACAGAAGAAAAATTAGAGAACAAAAGTAACCGAATTTCAAAGTCACTACTAACTACTGGCATTCCAGAATCATATATATTTGAAAGACTTGGCGATATGGATGAATTACTTCAAGGGAGTACAATGGCATTTCTTCCAAGTCAATATGGAGTTAGATTAAGAATTACAGTTGATGGTGAAAACTCTGAAGATGTTCAAGATAAATTATCTTACATAGAACAAAAGATAAGAACAAAAGTTGGTCAGTATATTTACGGAACTGAAAATGACACTTTGGAAGAAGTTGTTGGTAAACTTTTATCCGAACGTGATTTAAGAATTGCAGTTGCAGAATCTTGCACAGGTGGTTTAATAAGTTCTCGTATAACAAATGTTGGTGGAAGTAGTTCTTACTTTGAAAGAGGAGTGGTAACATATAGCAATGCTGCAAAGGTTGAACATCTTAAAATTGATGAAGATATGATTGAACAATATGGTGCCGTAAGTTTGGAAGTTTCTCGACTAATGGCAGAAGGAATTAAAGCAGTTAGTGGAACTGATATTGGGCTTGCAGTTACTGGAATTATGGGACCAGGCGGTGCTACTTTTAACAAACCTGTAGGATTAGTTTATATCGGGTTCTGTGATAATAAAATTTGTACTGCTCGTGAATTTAGATTTGGAGATGGTAGAATTTTGAACAAAGAGAGAACATCACAAGCAGCACTTGATATGCTTAGAAGAAGTCTGCTTGGAATTGAATATGAAGATTAGAGAATATAGTATAGTTAGTCATTGCAAATCCAACGTTTTGTGTTTGGTGAAGTTCTGTAAGAATCCCTTTGGGACACTGTAGGAAGTTTATTAATACAACAAAAAATGATAGAATATTAAAACGATGGTAATAAATAGTATTTGAAAGCATAGTGTAATATTAAACCTATGTGTCATTCCCGAATGTTTTAATCGGGAATCTATTATCTTTGATAAGATTCCCGCTAAGAGCATGCGGGAATGACAGTACGTGTTAGTAACAAACAATAACCGCTTGGTTAATAGCAATAATAATAAAAATGAAACACTAAAAATATTAGATAAATAAAGGAGATATAAATGGCTGACGAAAAAGAAGCAAAAATAAAAATGCTTGAAGATACAATTTCATCAATAGAAAAAACTTATGGCAAAGGTTCAATAATGAAATTGGGTGATGGAGTAATCAATCCAATTGAATCGATTTCAACTGGTTCTATTTCCCTTGATAATGCTCTTGGTATTGGCGGTGTTCCGCGTGGAAGAATAGTTGAAATTTACGGACCAGAATCATCCGGTAAAACAACTTTATGTTTACACATTATTGCAGAAGCACAAAAAGAAGGTGGTATTGTTGCCTTTATTGATGCAGAACATGCCCTTGATATAAATTACGCTAAAAAACTTCATGTTGATGCAAACAACATGCTTGTTTCTCAGCCTGATTATGGCGAACAAGCTCTTGAAATTGTTGACACTTTAGTTCGTAGTAATGCTCTAGATGTAATTGTAATCGATTCAGTTGCAGCACTTGTTCCACGCTCTGAAATTGAAGGTGAAATGGGCGATGCACAAATGGGTGTTCAAGCACGTTTAATGTCGCAAGCTCTACGTAAAATTACTGGTGCAGTTTCTCGTTCAAGAACTACAGTTATTTTCACAAATCAACTTCGTAGTAAAATTGGTGTAATGTTCGGCTCGCCAGAAACAACTACTGGTGGAAATGCACTTAAATTCTATTCATCTGTTAGAATGGATATAAGAAGAATTGCTGCAATTAAAAGTGGTGACGAAATTGTTGGAAATAGAACAAAAGTGAAAGTTGTTAAAAGTAAAGTTGCTCCACCTTTTAAAATTGTAGAATTCGATATTATGTATAACCAAGGTATTAGCAAAGAAGGCGATTTAATTGATTTAGGTGTTGCTAAAGGAATCATCCAAAAAGCTGGTGCATGGTTTACTTATGGAGAAGATCGTTTTAATGGACGTGAAAAATTTAGAACTCGATTACGTGAAGAACCTGAATTATATAAAAGTATTGAAATTGTATTAAAAGAAGCTTTGGGTATGACTAAAATTGAAAAAGCTATTGAAGAGAAAAAAAAGAAAAAGTAATTATTCCTAATTTGTCATTTCGAACGTATGTGAGAAATCTGTCTAAAAAAAAAGATTTCTCATCCAAAAATCAGATTCGAAATGACATGCTTACTATTTTATAGAATAACCATCAATTAATATAATAAATCATCGAGGATACTGTTCCTAGATGATTTATTATAAATTATAGTAAATATGATTCTTAATAGCATTGAAAAAAGAAGAAATAAAATTATTCTAAGTTTTGATGATTTTGAAAAAATTGAAATTTATTATGATGTTTACTTAACGTCATCTCTTTTCAAAGGTGATAATATTTCGTCTAAAAAAATTGATGAAATAAAATTTGCAAATAAAGTTCATGAAGTTAAAAATTCAGCATTTGTTTATATATCCAACCGTAGTCATTCCTCGTTTGAACTTAAAAACAAGTTAAAGAAAAAAGGATTTGAACCTGTAATAATTGAAACTGTTATTTCGGATTTAATGGATAAAAAATATCTTAACGATTTTACTTTTGCTGTTAATTTTGTTCGCCATAGAGTAGAAAGAAGAAAAGATGGAGTTATGAAAATAACTTCCGAGCTTTTCAAAAAAGGTATTTCACGTGAAATCATTTCAGAAGTTACTG
>JAQICK010000061.1 GCA_027858595.1 Melioribacteraceae bacterium | reverse complement strand
CATCATTTAACAGAAAGTAGTAGCCCTATCTTAAAAATTGTTAATGAAAATCACATTAAACTTCACGAAGATATTTTAGGAAATATTGCCGAAGATAAAAGAGAGTTTATATTAGAATCTATGGAAGAACTTATTAAAGCTCTTAAAACATGGACTGATAACACAAAAAGAAGTTAATTTTAACGTACCGGTGCAGATTATCCTGCACCATACTTTTCGATACACTGTTTCATTTGTTTCAATTGTTCAATTTATGTCCCATCCACAAAATTAGTAAACAAAGTATTATAATATAGATTTTTTGATAAATATGTGTTTTTTAAGCAAAAATAGACCTTGTTAAAATAAGAAGGTACCATTCTTTTTATCATGTTTCTTAATTGGTTTAACAAAATCCTATAATCAAGAAAAAGGAACATATTGTTTCGTTCAAAAGTAATATTTTTTGCTATTATCAAGCTTTTTTTTTGGCACTTTGTTTGATGTTTTAATACGTTTCTCATACATTATATAAGACAAACTATGCGTAAAATAAAACTAACTTCAATAAATATTTATTTAACAATTATGTTAGTTCTTTTCACTCTTTCCTCCTTTCAAGCTCAAAATTCTGAATGTTTTGATTGCCATAGTGACAAAACATTAGTTTCTGAAAAGAAAGGAGCTGAACACTCTGTTTTTGTAGATTCCCAAATCTTTAATAGTTCGGTTCACGAGTCGTTGGATTGCATTGATTGTCATTCAGATGTTAATCCTGAAGATCTACCACATGAAGAATCATTAGCTAAAGTAAATTGTGCCGATTGTCACGATACAGATTTATTTGAAACAAGTGTTCATGGCAATGGCAAAGTAGCATGTAATAATTGTCATGGTGAGCACAATATTCAGTTTGCAGATTCTCTTAAGTTAGGTTTTGCTAATTTGTGTAAATCCTGCCACTCCAAAAACAATAACGATTTTAAAAAGAGCATTCATTTTTCAGCTAAATTGGTTGGCGATAAAGATATTAGTTGCTCTAGTTGTCATACAGAATCGATTCATTTGCTTACAAAAGGCCGAATTAATGAATCCGATTTGCATAAGATGTGTGCAAATTGCCACAATAATGAAGTAAAAAAATACGAGGAAAGTCTTCACGGTAAAGCGTTATCAAAAGGCGAATTTTCTGCCCCAAATTGTATTACATGCCATAATTCTCATCAAATCAACTCTTCAAAAGAGAAAAAGTCAAAAACATACAAAATGAATATCCCCGAACTTTGTGGCACATGCCATAAAGAAGGAACAAAAATTTCAGAGATGAAATCTATAAGTCAGAAGCATATATTAGAAGATTATTCCGAGTCTATTCACGGCGATGGACTATTTAAAAGAGGTTTAATAGTTTCTGCTGTTTGTACAGATTGCCATTTCACTCATGAAATAAAACCACATGAAGATGAAACTTCCTCCATTAATAGAAAAAATATTGCATCCACTTGTACTCAGTGTCATGTGGAAATTGAAAGAGTTCATCAAAAGGTTATTAAAGGTGAACTTTGGGAAAAGGAACCTCATAAAATTCCAGCTTGTATTGACTGCCATCAACCTCATTCAGTGAGAAGAGTCTTTTATGAACAAGATTTTACAAATAATTATTGTATGGGTTGCCATAATGACAAAAATATTTCAAAGACTAGAAATGGCGAAAAAATATCACTCTTTGTTGATATTGATGAACACAATAATTCAGCCCATAAAGATAATTCATGTGTAAAATGTCATTCAAATGTAACTACCAAAAACGATCCAATATGTAAGGATAGTGGAATTGTTGATTGCTCTAGCTGTCATGCAAAACAGGTTGAAGATTATGTATCAAGTCAACATGGTAAACTACATGCAGTAGGTGATAAAAAAGCTGCTTACTGTACTGACTGTCACGGAAAGCACAATACGCTAAAAAAAGCTAATCTTGATTCCCCAACTTTTGTTAGAAACATTCCAAGCCTTTGTGAAAAATGCCACAACTATTCCGATAAAGTAAGTGGAAATGCAGCAATAAAAGCGAAGGAAGGTCTATCTGATATGTATGCAATGAGTATACACGGGAAAGGATTATTGGAAAGTGGATTAACTGTAACAGCTACTTGTGCCGATTGCCATTCTGCTCATAAAGAGCTTCCAGCATCTGATACATTATCAACAGTTCATCCGGATAACATTCCAAAGACTTGTGCAAAATGTCACTTAGGAATTTATGAAAAATTCAAGAAGAGTATTCATAGTCCGGAAATTACTAAAACTGACAAAAAATTACCTGGCTGTGCCGATTGCCATAAATCTCACTCCATCAAAAGAGTTGATAAAACTGATTTTCGTAAAGGAATTTTAGAACAATGTGGTAGATGTCACATGGAAGTAACCGAAACTTATTTTGAAACTTTTCATGGAAAAGTTACTCAATTAGGTTCGGTTAAAACTGCTTATTGTTACGATTGTCATGGTTCACATGATATTTTACCAGTATACAATCCAGAATCAAAGTTGAACAGAGCCAATATTGTTGAAACATGTAAAGCGTGTCATGAAAATTCAAATAAAATGTTTGTTGGGTATCTTACACATGCCACTCATCATGATAAAGATAAATATCCATATCTGTTTTATACATTTTGGGCAATGACAACTCTTTTAGTAAGTGTGTTTGCATTTTTTGGAATTCATACAATTCTCTGGTTTTTTAGAGCACTGAGTGACAAAAAGGCTGAAAAAAAGAAATTAAAATAATTGACTAATTAACGACAAGAAGAAATAAAATGATAGAGAACCATGTTAACCACAAAGAAGAAGTATATTACCAGCGATTTGATCCATTTTTAAGATTCATGCACTTAATTGTAATCATTAGTTTTATTTCACTCGCATTTACTGGTATGATAATTAAATTTTCAGGAATTGGTGTATTTCAAATACTCTCACAGATTATGGGTGGATATGAGGTCACAGGGTTTATTCATAGAGTAGCTGCTTTTTTTACATTTATATATTTAGTTGCCCATTTAGTATTTTTAATGTACAACAAAAAAGTTTCGAAAAGATCTTTTAAGTATATGTTTTCTGGTGAAAACAGCATGGTCCCTTCCAAGAGGGATGCTATTGAGTTTTGGCAAACAATGAAATGGTTCTTTAGAGTCGGTCCGAGACCAGATTATGGAAGATGGACTTATTGGGAAAAATTTGATTATTTCGCCGTTTTTTGGGGTGTAATTATTATTGGTTTTAGTGGTTTACTTTTATGGTTCCCTGAATTTTTTACTAGTTTAGGAATTCCAGGAGAAGTTATAAACATTGCAACAATAATACATAGTGATGAAGCTTTATTAGCAACTGGTTTTATTTTTACAATTCATTTTTTTAATACACATTTCAGACCAGATAAATTTCCTATGGATATGGTTATTTTTACTGGCAGTGTACCTCTTGAAGAATTTAAATTAGATAGACCAAGACAATATAAATATCTTGTAGAAACTGGAAAATTAGAGAAAAGGTTAGTTGGTCCTCCGTCTCCGATCTTTGTGAAAATTTCAAGAATATTTGGATTTACTGCTCTTTCTTTTGGTTTGTTTTTAGTTTTATTAATAATTTATTCAATGATATTTGTTTACAGGTAAATAGTAAAAAAAAAATAATTCTTTCAAATTTGGTTAAGGTTTTAATATGCTACGAACATTGTTGTTTTTACTCCTCTCGTTTGTTTTTTCGGCTAATTTATTTTCTCAAGATTTTGACTGTTCCGATTGTCATGAAGTTGAGATTAAGGGCGTTCATCTTGAGGCTGTTTCTTGTTCCGACTGCCATTCAGATATAGTAGATGAAGATCATGAAGACAAGGTAATTAAAGTAAATTGTCTTGATTGCCACGACGAATATGAAGCATCTGTAAAAAATGATATTCATCACAAATTAAAAAAACAAATTAGTGGGAAACCAACATGTAAAAGCTGTCATGGAACCCATACAATTATTTCTCCAGCAAAATTCAAAAGTCCTACTAAACAATATTGTGGAAAGTGTCATACTAATGGAAAGATTCAATTGGTTGGAAATTATCATGCTACTTCTCTTAATGAGGAGACTTGTTTTGACTGCCATGATTCTGAAGAGTATAAACCAGAATTAAGTATATCGGTGCACAGTCCGCTTTCTTGTGTTGATTGCCATGGTTATGTAGCACGTAATATTGAAGAGCATCAAGATGGACTTGTAAAAAACAATAAAGCCAATTGTTATTCGTGCCATAACGATGTTTCAAAAATCCATGCCGAGAGCATTCATGGGCTTACTTTAGCTGGAGGAGAAGAAGATGCTGCAATGTGTTGGAATTGTCATGGTTCACATAATATTTTATCAGCAAATGATTCATTAAGCACTACAAATCCAATAAATATTGGAAAAACTTGTGGAACTTGTCATGATGACCCAGAGTTTGAAGACAAATTTAATATGAGTGTTAAACTACCTGGTAAAATGTATTCTGAATCCGTTCACGGAAAATACGTAATGAGTGGACAAAAAGGTGCAGCCAATTGTACTTCATGCCATGGTTCACATGCAATTAAAAACAGAGTACAGGATGGTTCTCAGATTTCGTCTACAAATATTCCTAACACTTGTGGCAAATGCCATGCTGAAATTGTTGAAGAGTTCAAAAATTCAATCCATTGGATAAGAGCCAGTAAAGGAATAAAAGAAGCACCCGTTTGTAACGACTGTCATAATGAGCATAATATAGTAGGTGTTCATTCTGGTAATGAAAAAGAGTATCAACTTAAAATGCAAGCTAATACATGCATTAGTTGCCATGACGATAACCAAATGAATCAAAAATTTGGTAATTCAGGAAACGAAGTTTCTCAATATTTAAGTTCGTATCACGGTTTAGCTTCAACCCGTGGTGGAAATAATGCGGCACTCTGTACAGACTGTCATGGAGTTCATAATATTATTCCTAGTAGTTTCCAACAATCAACTGTTAGTGCCACAAACGTTACTGAAACTTGTCGTAAATGCCACGCTGATGCAACAGAACAGTTTTCAAAAAGTTATTCGCATGAAACAGAATCAGAAGAAGCTAAAATTGTAGAAGATATTGTTCGTGATGTTTATTTCTGGTTAATTGTTGTAGTAATTGGTGGAATGGCTATTCACAATTTTATTATTTTCCTTTTTGAAATTAGACGCAAAAGAAGAAAAGAGAAAAACGTTATTACAATACCTCGTTTTACACGAAACGAAATTATTCAACACTTTTTATTGCTAACATCATTTATTACCCTTGCCATTACAGGATTTGCCTTAAAATATCCAAATAGTTTTTGGTCTGAAGGCTTATTTACTCTTGGTATGAATGAAGTTGTACGTGCACTTATTCACAGAATTGCAGCTGTAATAATGACAGTTCTAAGTTTCTATCATGTTTTCTATTTGCTATTTACTGCTCGTGGTAGAAATGTATTAGTGGAAATGCTTCCAACATTCCGAGACTTGAGAGACGTAATTGATAACATGCTTTACTATTTGCGCATTACAAAAAAACACCCATATTTTAACCAATACGATTATGCAGAAAAAGCAGAGTATTGGGCTTTAATTTGGGGAACATTCGTAATGGGTGCAACTGGTTTAGTACTTTGGTTCCCCACAATAGTTGATACTTGGGCTCCAGTTTGGTTAATAAAAGTTTCTGAAATTATTCACTTTTATGAAGCTATTTTAGCAACTCTTGCAATTATTGTTTGGCATTGGTTCTTTGTTCTTATACATCCAAAAGAGTATCCAATGAGTTTTACTTGGATTGACGGAAAAATGTCTATTGGTCATTACAGAGATCA
>JAQICK010000122.1 GCA_027858595.1 Melioribacteraceae bacterium | reverse complement strand
TACTTAAAGATAGATATTCGCGAAGCCACTAAAATGAAAATGTGTTTCATAATTCCTTATCACTTAGTGGCTTTGTTGTTTATTCTTGAAATTATTACATTTTAAAATATTCCCACTTTTTGACTCTCACTTCAATTGTAAAACTCTACACTTATCAGTAATTTTCGATGTCTTATCTATAATACTTCAAGGAGCATATATGAAAATTGACTGGAATGAGTTTGTTGACCGTCAAATTACTATTACAATGAAAGAAAATTATGGTGTAGTTTATAGTATTAAAAAAGATGATGAACCAGCTTTTTATGAAATTGTATTTAAAACTGGAAAACTAATTAAAATATATGATGAAGGGCTTTTGCTTGAAGCTGTTAGGGATAGTCAAGTATATAAATCATTTATTCCATATGAATCAATTAAATCTGTTGATATATTTTAGTTCACTTTATAAGTTGAGACATCAAAAACATGAAAATAAAAAGCATCAAAAATACATTAATTATAATACTGCTTTCATTTATTACTATTACGGCACAGGATAGTTATGAAATAAAATCACTCCGCGTTTTTCAAACTGGGAACCAAACGTCATTCCCAATATCTCTTTTGGGATCAAAAATAACAATTGAATTTGACATTAAAGGTCAGGGGAATCCGAACTGGGAAATTGTATTTCTCCTTTGTGATAATGATTGGCAGCCATATGAAAGCGGTTTGCTGATTGACGGATTGTCAAATACTGAAAGAAATTTGTGGTTTGAAACATTACCGTTCAGAGGTGATAGAGCAAGCTATCATTACAAGGGGAGCTTCCCTAACGAAAATGTTAAGTTTCCTCTTTCGGGTAAGTGGATGTTTTTTATCCAAGACATTTATAATTCCGATCTAGTTTATGGCGAAGGAAAATTCTATGTGGTAAATGAAACGGCAACTGAATTAAAGACTACTTTTTCTGTAAAAAGAATGGAGGGTAGAAATATTGAACCAGCAGTTTTCGGTGAAGTGTTAAATATAAAAGCCTCTGTATCACTTCCAGATTCTTTATTTGCTGATAGAATTCAGAATGTTGAAATTATTGAAAATAGAAAAATAGAAGACCCAATTTTAATAGATAAATCTTATGATAATGAATTTAGATATTATGAGATTGATGATATTAATTCGTATTCGTTCTTCGCAAAAAATATTCATCCTGGTGGAGCGTACAGGCAAGTTAATTTAACAAGTAGAACAAAGCATTCACCCCCTAAAACTTCTGCACATTTTGATGGAATTGAAGTTTCAAATAAATTTAGTCCATCTGGAAGAGATTATTACGGTGGTTCTAAATTGGTGGATTATCAAAATACATATTCAGAATATATGGATGTTGAGTTTAAAATTAGACCCCCAGAAGGTTATTATCAAAATATATTTCTTGTGGGTTCTTTTACAAATTGGGATATCTATCCTGAATTTAGAATGGAAGAAAAAGATGGTTTATTTACAACAACTACTGAACTAAAGCGTGGAGTTTACGATTACCAGTATGTTGTTGTAAATTTCAAAAATAATTATTTATCCAATATTGATTGGATTGAGTTAGAGGGGAATTCTTGGTCTACGAAAAGAAATTATTACATTTTTCTTTTTTATGAAACTGAAGATGAGGGCGGTTACGATAAAATAATTGCATACAAACAGATACGGAGCAAAAATAAATGAGTAAAATTAAAATTGGTGTTATTGGAACTGGTTATTTAGGAAAACTTCACACAAAACTTATTAGAGATGTTAAAAACGCTGAATTAATAGGGGTATATGATAAAGACATTTCTGCTGCTGAACTTGTAGCAGATGAATTTAAAACCAAAGCATTTTTAGATTTAGATAATCTATTGGATGAAGTTGATGCAGTTATTATTGTTGCTGCCACAAAAGCCCATTACGAACTTGCAAAAGTAGCATTAAATAAAGGGCTTCATGTGTTTGTGGAAAAACCAATTACCTCAGAGATTTGGGAAGCTGAAGAAATTGTAAAAATAGCAGAAGATAAAAACCTAAAATTACAAGTTGGGCATATTGAGAGATTTAATTCTGCATTGGTTTCACTTGATAAATTTAAGTTGGCTCCAATGTTTATTCAAACTGATAGACTTGCACCGTTTAACCCACGTGGTGCTGATGTTGCAGTTGTTCTCGATTTAATGATTCACGATATCGATATAATTTTAAGTCTCGTTAAAAGTGATGTTAAACATATTAGTGCAAGCGGTGTTAATGTTGTTTCCGATAGTTTAGATATTGCCAATGCACGAATTGAATTTGAAAACGGTGCCGTTGCAAATGTTACTGCAAGTAGAATTTCACAAAAGAAAATGAGAAAGATGAGAATCTTTCAGCAAGACGCATATATAGGAGTAGATTTCAATTCGGGCGTCTCAGAAATTTATCGTTTAGTTTCTACAGACGATAAGAGTCTTAAAGATTTTATATCATTTGGCGAAATGGGAATTGGCGAAAATAAAAAAGCTGTTATTTATGAGCAACCAGAACAGAAAGAAATTAATGCTCTAAGTTATGAACAAGAACTTTTTATAAGTTCAATTCTAAAAGATGAAACTCCTATTGTATCTGGCAAGGACGGCTTACGTGCATTAAAAGTTGCAGAAATGATAATTGAAAAAATTGGAGAGTCTAAAATTATATGAAAAGAATATTATTATTCCCCATACTATTAGTCTTTCTCTTTGGCTGCTCTGCACAGAACGTATTAGAAAATCTATCTAAACTGGAATTTAAAATTGATTCCGTTACTGATTTTGAAATACTAGAAATTCCAATAAGTGGAAAAAGCTCGATTGGAGATTTTTCTCCTAGTGAGCTATTAAAAATAGTCCCATCATTTTCTAGTGGCAATTTACAAGCATCTTTTACTCTTAATGTTTCTGTAAAAAATCCTAATACAAATGATGGAGCTTCCGATTATTTAAAACTTGAAATTACATCACTCCCTTGGGAATTTTATTTCAATGATAAAAACATATTAAAGGGTAATATTTCTGAACCAATTAAATTGCATGGTAATAGCCCAGATAAGATTATTCCAATAAAAATATATCTTATTGTTTTTGAAATAGTGAACAAAAATAATATAAACGAACTTTTAAAGACTGTACTAAATTATGGTGGGCAAAATCCGAACACATCAAAAATATCTCTTTATGCAAAACCAACTGTAGGAACAATTTTAGGAAATATTCCATATAAACGAATTAAAATTGTTGACTATAAATTTAGTAGTAAATAGATGTAATTGAAAATGATTCTATATCTCCGTGATGTTTTTGCACGGAATCTTGTACAATAGTTAGAGATTCCGGCTAAAAGATTGCCGGAATGACAGGTATATTCGGAAACCATTTGATATTAACAGGAAATATACTTTCCACAATATTTTAAAACCGAACTATTTCTATTAAGAAAAAGTAGATAAGCGTTTCCTAAAATCTAAAGTAACTGAATACCTTGTTGCCAATAATGTTTTATTCATTCAACATTCAAAACAACAAAACACTATATTTACAATTAGCTTTTTTTAAGAAAAATGTCAAGAATGAAAAGAACCATATTCATCATATTGCTTTTGTCAACTCGTATATTTACTCAGAATATTAATTCTGTAGCCACAACAATTTTATCCGATTCATTATTTTCTCCCATTAGTGATTCCTTAAGTATTTCGGATTCCACAAATATTATAGATTCTTTAGAGCAAAAATCATCCGATGATATTGATGCCATCGTGTTTGCAAATGCAAAGGATTCTCTAAAATTTGATGTGAAAAATAAGGAGATGTATCTCTACGGTGAAGGGGATATAAAATATAAAGAGACAGAACTTAAAAGTGGAAATATTAAAATAAATTTTGAAACAAGCGAACTTGAAGCTATTGGAAGAGTGGATACAAGTGATTCTCTTAATTCAAGAATTATTGAAACACCCGTTTTAGTTGAGGCTAGTGATACCTACGAAGGATCAACAATTAAATATAACTTCAAAACTCAGCAGGGGTTTATAACACTAGCAAAAAATAGTTCGGATAGTAAAAGTTATACAGGTGAAAAAGTTAAAAAAGTTGATAAAAAAACTTTCTTTATTGAAGATGGAAAATTTACAACTTGCGAAGCAGATACTCCGCATT
>JAQICK010000080.1 GCA_027858595.1 Melioribacteraceae bacterium | reverse complement strand
AGGACACACTGTTCAATCATTGTTGGATGTTTCATACCAAACTTCTTATTCATTTATTTATCAATCATGGCTTTTTCTTAGAGCATTTACTGCACCTATTTTTATTTTTTCTTCTGGAATTGTATTTTCGTATTTGCTTTTTCAAAAGCCACTCTCATTTAGTAATAACCCAAGAATACTAAAGGGAATTAAGCGTGGTACATCTCTCATTCTTATTGGATATTTATTAAGGTATCCGACAATAAAAATATTTAATCTCGGAAATGTAAGTTCCTCGCAATGGATAACATTTTTCACTATTGATGCACTTCATCTAATTGGTATAGGAATTTTATCAATTCTTCTTTTTGCTTTTATTTCCTCAAGATTAAAAATTAACTCGGCAATAACCTTTTCAATATTAACTCTTAGCGTGTTTGTTATTTCTCCAGTTGTTAATTCAATTGTGTGGAATAGTTCAGGAAATATTTTTTTAACGTCTTATATTACTTTTCAGTTTGGATCAATATTTCCACTGTTTCCTTATCTACAATTTATTTTTCTCGGGGCTATTTGGGGAATTCTGATAGCAGAGAAGCCCAGATTATTAAGTAATAACGGAAATATATATATTATTCTTTTCTTTAGCCTTTTTATAATAGCATTTGCTTATGCATTAAAAACAAATTATTCAGATTCATTATTAAGAGTTGGGGTAATTTTTGTTCTATTATCACTCTTTGAATATATCTCTAGAAGCATAAAAAGAATACCAAAAATAATTGAGTCTTTAGCTCGTAATTCATTGTGGATTTATATAATCCATCTAGTAATACTATATGGCTCACCAACTTCAATAGGTTTGTATCAAATTATTGGTAAAACTTTATCTGCCGAAACAACTATTTTTATTGCTCTCTTAATGTTAATTTTAATGACAATAATATCATTAGGAATTGATAAATTTAGAGTTACAAAATTTAATATTTTTAGGCAAATTTAAGATTAGAATAGGCAAAAATGCAAGATTCTTCAAACAGAGATCCAAACCAAATTGACGAGGATAAAACTGTAGAAAAAGCACTACGTCCCAAAAGTTTTTCTGAATTTAGTGGTCAAAAAAAAATAACCGATAACTTAAAAGTTTTTATCGGTGCTGCTAAAAAACGTAACGAAAGTCTTGACCACGTCATTCTAACAGGCCCTCCAGGACTTGGTAAAACAACTCTTGCCAATATTATTGCTAATGAAATGGGTGTGAACTTAAAACTTACTTCAGGACCAGTTCTAGAAAAGCCAGGAGATTTAGCCGGAATTTTAACAAACTTAGAAGAAAGATCTGTTCTCTTTATTGATGAAATTCACAGACTAAGTCCTGTAGTTGAGGAATATCTTTACTCTGCTATGGAAGATTATAAACTGGATATAATGATTGACACTGGTCCAAATGCAAGAAGTGTGCAAATTCAACTTCCTCAATATACTTTAATTGGTGCAACCACTAGAGCTGGATTGCTTACTGCACCGCTACGAGATAGGTTTGGAATTAAATTTAGATTGGATTATTACGAAAGTTCACTTCTTAAAAACATTGTTGATCGATCAGCAAATTTATTAGAAATACCAATTGAAGGAAATGCTTCCTTAGAATTAGCAAAACGTTCCCGAGGAACTCCAAGAATTGCTAACAGATTACTAAGACGCACCAGAGATTTTGCCGATTTTGAAGATATGAAAACAATAGATCTTCCAATTACCCAAAAAGCATTAAATGCTTTAGAGGTTGATGAGGATGGCTTAGATGAAATGGATAAAGATATTATTCTTTCAATTATTGAACGCTTCAACGGTGGTCCTGTTGGCTTAAGCACTTTAGCAGTTAGTGTTAATGAAGATGCAGGAACAATTGAAGAAGTTTATGAACCATTTTTAATTCAACAAGGATTTATTCAACGAACACCTAGAGGAAGAGAAGCTACAGATCTGGCCTATGTGCGTTTTAACAAAAAGAGAACCAAACGTGGGATAAATCAAAATGATTTATTTGAAGGATAGTAATGATTCTATCCACTAAAAATATTAAAGACAAAATTAAGAATATTAAAATATTCCTTTTTGATTTAGATGGCGTGTTAATTTTGAGAAAAGATAGGAACGAAGAAGAACTCCTTGGATGCATGAGAGAGTTTACACAAAAATTAAAATCAGACAATTATTATGCTGGCGTTATTACTGCTAGAACTGACGATTCTTTAACTGAAAAATTAGCAACAATTGATAATTGCGTTGTTGTTACTGCATCATTTAATAAAGTAGGAAGTGTAGAGAAAATAATAAAGAACTGGAATTTAGAATTTTCTAACGTATTATATATTGGTGATGATATGCTTGATATCCCGTTATTACAAAAGGCTGGAATTGCAATTGCTCCGAGTAGTGCAAGACGAGAAGTTAAACGAGTTGTTGATTTTACTGTTGATATAACTGTTAATGGAAGTGTGCTCCAATCTGTTTTAGAAATGGTAGGGAGATTAGCTCATGAGTAAATTCCTCCAAAACTATATTATGGGTTTTATCATTACTTTACTATTAATTTCATGTAACGATGAAAAAATAAAACCCCAAGTTGATTTAACAATGGAGGAAGAAAATCTTCCCATTCAAGAGAGCTGGAATTCAAAAATATTATTTACTGAAAATGGTAAGTTAAAAGGAATCCTCTACACGGATTATCTCGAAACATATAAAAAACCAAAAGAAAAATTATTGAAAAATGTTAAAGTAGAATTTTATAATGATACTGGTGTTAAAACCTCTCAACTTACCTCCAAACGTGGAAAGATTGATGACGCCACACAAGACATGTACGCTATAGATAGTGTAGTGGCAACTAACGATAGTGCAAAAGTAAAACTTGAGAGTGATGAGTTGATGTGGAGAAAGAAAGATGAAAAAATTGTAAGTGATAAATTTGTTCGCATTACTACAGAGACTGAAGTAATTGAAGGCTATGGTTTAGTCTCAGATCAGAATATTGAAAATTATGTTATTAAGAATGTAACTTATCAAACAACTACTTCGTCTGCTAAAAAGTGAAGAAGCTGATTCTCATATTGTTTTTCGGGATTAATTTTCTAGTTGCTCAAGAAAATACTGAAATTATTATTGTCGTTGGAGATTCGTTAATTGGAAGAACAGAAAATGGAATAAGTATCCGTGAAGTAATTGGCAATGTTGTTATGACACAAGGCGATGTGCGTGTTACTTGTAATAAAGCAATTCAAAATATTACTAATAATAATGCTGAATTAATTGGAAATGTAATTGTAACTCAAGATACTATTAAAATAATTTCAGAAAAGGGTTATTATTTTGGAAATGAAAAGTATATGTATTCTGATACTCTTCTTGCTCTTGATGACGGGCATGTTTTACTTACTGCAGATACTGGTTATTATTACTTTGATTTGAAGAAAGCAATTTTTAATTCAAATGTCCAGCTTGTCGATTCTATTTCTGTTTTAAATTCCAACCAACTTACTTACTTTAATGATATTCAAAAAGCAATAGCAGTTAGTAATGTAAGTATAACAGATGATGAAACAACAATTTATTGTGATAGTTTAATTCATTTTAAGGAAGACCAAAAATCGCATGCTTTTAATAATGTAGAAATTGTTAACCACAGTCAAAGGCTAGTTATTACTGGGGAGGAATTATATGACGAAGGAGAAAATAATTTTACACGTATAATGGGCAATCCAATACTAACAAAAATTGACACGTCCGAAAGTGGAGTGGAAGACACATTATTTATAAAGGCAAAAATATTTGAAGCGGTTGAGGATTCTTCCAAAAGACTTTATGCAATAGACTCAGTTCAAATTATCCGGGGGGATTTGTTTTCTGTAAATAATTATTCGCTCCTTTTCCGCGATGAAAATAGATTGATGACTAAAAAAAGGAAGGGTGATAAAACCTCTCCAGTTCTTTGGTTTACAAACTCACAATTAGTTGGCGATTCAATAAATATATACATAGCTGATAGCAAACTTGATTCAATCCAAATTAGAAATTATGCAACTATTCTTTCAAAAAATGAAAATTATGAATTTCGTTTTGACCAAATATCCGGAGATGCAATAGATTTATATTTCAAAGATGGTGGTTTAAATAAAACCATTGTAAATGGTGGTGTTCTTAGCATCTACTTTATGTACGAAGATGAAAAACCTAATGGTCTTATGAAGTCTAGTTCCAACACGGCAAAAATGGAATTTGAAGAAAATGCAGTTATAAGTGTTTCGATGTATGAATCTGTGCAAAGTGAATTTCATCCTGAAATTTTAGTGGAAGAAAATGAACTAGATTTTACAATCCCTACATTTATTATCCATAAGAATAAACCCAAAAAAGAAGATCTTATTAAGGGGAACAAATAGATGTCAAAAATACTAACATTAAGAAGTGAAGATTTAGTAAAAGTTTATAAAAAGCGAACCGTAGTTGATAAAGTTTCAATTAGTGTTAATCAAGGTGAAGTGGTTGGTTTATTAGGTCCAAACGGAGCTGGAAAAACAACGACTTTCTACATGATTGTTGGAATGATTAAACCTAAAAGCGGAAGAGTATTTTTGGAGGAAAAAGAAATCACTTCAGAGCCAATGTACAAGCGGGCAAAAATGGGTGTTGGATATTTACCTCAAGAAGCATCAGTGTTTAGAAGACTTACGGTTGAAGAAAATATATTGGCTATCCTACAACTTATAAAAATGACAAATTCGGAGAGAAAAGAAAAAACAGAATTTTTGTTAGAAGAGTTAAATATTGCTCACCTAAGAAAGAGTAAAGGTTTTCAGTTAAGCGGTGGCGAAAGACGAAGAACGGAAATTGCACGTGCTTTGGCAACCGATCCAAAATTTATTTTGCTAGATGAACCTTTTGCTGGTGTTGACCCAATTGCAGTTGAAGACATTATGAGCATAGTTGCAAACCTTAAACATAAAGGTATTGGAATATTAATAACAGACCATAATGTGCACGAAACCCTTGGTATTGTTGACCGAGGTTATATTTTGATAAATGGGAAATTATTTAAAGAAGGAACTGCTGATATTTTAGCCGAGGATGAAGAAGTTAGAAAACTTTACCTAGGTGAAAATTTTAAGCTTGAACGATATTGATAAAAACAACAACAAAAATATAAATAAAGGAAAAGCATGAATATGTATCCAACATATATAACACTACACATAATTTTTGCTGGAATTTGGCTAGGCTTTGTTGCTGTCGAGTTAATTCTTAAAGGAAAAATTAATAAAGGAATTTCAGTAAACGAGAACGTTTCAAATTATTTGTTGTTTTCTAATTTTTTTGGACTCTCAGGTTCTATTGGTATTCTAATTACTGGAATATTACTTGTCCTAAATTCAGGTTACGGATTTTTTGATATGTCAAGCAATCATTGGCTTGCATCAAAACAAATTTTATTAGTTGTAAATTTATTGATTACTGGAATAGTTCTAGTTCCAGCAGCTAAAAAAATAAGGAAGGAACTTGAGGATAAGCTTGAAGAGTTATCAAGTGATAATCTTAAAAAAATATTTAGAGCAAATCTGATAATTAATCTATTGGTGTTATTAAATATTCTTTTTGCAATTACCCATAGGTTTTATTCTTAATTGATTTCTTGATAGTTATAATTTGAGGGATGATATTTTTAAAATTAATCCCTCAAAAAAATGGTTTAGGATTTCTCCCAATTCTCATAAATGTAGATTCTAAATCCAAATATTCATTTAGTCCATTTTGATATTGAGAGAGAAGTTTTTTAGTGCAATGCACCAAATTGAGGCTTACTTATAAATTCCTGATTCCTCAGTTTTTGTCTTTTTCACAAATTCTGACTCATTATAAAAATCATTTATAAGACCTAAATTTTTTAATTCAGATGCAGATATCTTTTCACCTCTAAACAAAATATCAATTACCTTTGAGTGAGACAGGAAATGTGGTAGCATGAATGGTAGGGATCCGCTTGGATGAAGTTTATATTTGACATGAGAAAGAACCAAAATTTGAAAAATATATTTTTTTTATTGAAAACGCTATTATTCCTTTCAATTTTTGCGTAATTCTAAATCGGGTTTAAAATACAACACCAGCATTAAAAT
>JAQICK010000270.1 GCA_027858595.1 Melioribacteraceae bacterium | reverse complement strand
TGCAAGTGCATCGTATAAGTTTTCTATTGATTCTTAAACATCCGTTTTGCTCTCTTCTTTTACTATTTCAATTTCTTTCTTGAACAAGAATGCTTTCGAAATCCTAATTCCAGGTGCTGCAGGAATTCCTTTATAAACATTGTCTTTTTCTATATCAATCATAATTCGTCAAAGCCCTTATTGAAATATTCTAATATTGCTTCAGCCATTATTTCTTCGTCATCGCCTTCAAAACTGAGTGTAAGCTCCGAACCTTTTGCTGCTGCTAGTGTCATCACTCCAATGATACTTTTACCATTTATGTTCATGCCATCCTTTAGAATAAAGAATTCGGATTCAAATTGTGCTGCAATTTTTACAATAGTTGCGGCAGGACGCGTGTGTAAACCAGCATTATTAATAATTGCAACTTCTTTTTCTATCATTATTTATTTCTATTTATCAGTGAATTTGCCAACTATCTTAAACTCTATTTAGTTCGTTCATTTTTATAATTTTTCAATTATCTCTTTTGCTTCCATTTCCAATTTAGAAAATGCAAACCATTTTTTGCCTAAGTCTTTTAATGATGCTCCAAAATGAAAAACTGTTTTTTTATCAATAATTATAAAACGGTCATGTGATGTTGTTAAAATATTTATTTCTATCGGTTCATATTGGGTATTATATTTTTCTAAATCTTGTTTTAATACTTTGGATACAGTTTTAGTATAAATTGAAATGCTTACTTTTTTCTTCCGCTTTGTGAATAGCTTTAACACTGAATCATCTACATAATTATCAATAAGGATAATAGATTTTTTAGCTGTTCGTATTATATCTGCAATCAAAGAATAGGCATCAAAGACTTGTCCGTTATAAAACAAACCTTGTTTTGGTGTAATGCATTTATCTTCCATAGCATTAAATATCTGATCAAATTTTTCGTCAGTTTTAATCTGATGTGTCAATAATTTTATTTCTACATTTTCTATACGTTGAGATAATGTAACATTATTGATAAGAAACTTTCGCATTTCAACAAAGGCATTTATAATTTGGATGCTTACTTTTATGGCTGTTTCACTATTAAGAACTGCCGATAGCATTGATACCCCTTGTTCTGTGAATGCTAAGGGTGGTTTTCTTAATCCCATTTTCTCCTTATTGGATGTCGCAATTTGCGATTTCCAATTTTCCATCTCCTCTTTTGATAACTGAAACATAAATTCCTTAGGGAATCTTTTAAGATTTCGCTTCACTTGTTCGTTTAGTCTTCGTGTCTCAACCTGATAAAGTTCTGCCAAATCCCTGTCAATCATCACTTGCATACCACGTATAGTATAAATTTGATTCTGAATATTTACTGTTTTTATTATTTTTGCACTCTTTTCTATCATTATTTGTTTCTATTTATCAGTGAATTTGCTAACCAGATTAAGTTGTTTTTAACATCGACATTTTGGATACTATTTAATGACTTAATCGCCAAATCTGTATATTTATCAATATTAATATTAGTTATTTCAAGAACATTAAGCTTTTCGTATAATTTTTTATACTTATTTATTTGATTTTTTCTTATTCCATTATTTTCAACGACTTTTAGCAATTCTTTTTTATCATCACCTTTTGCTAATTCTAATGCCTTAAGAAAAAGAAAAGTTTTTTTACCTTCAACTAAATCTCCACCGACATTTTTTCCAAAGTCTTTTTCATCACCAATGATATCTAACAAATCATCTTTTAGTTGAAAAGCCAAGCCAAGATTTTTCCCATACTTTTCAAGAGCTTTAATTTCAGTTTTACTTCCATTACCAATTTGAGCACCAATAGAACAACACATTTGTATTAATGCTCCAGTCTTTTTCTGAATCATTTTTGTATATTCTGAAATTGTTACATCTTTACGAACTTCAAATTCTTTATCGAGGCTTTGTCCCTCGCAAACTTCAATAACGCTTTCATTAAATGTGTTTAGTATCGAGATAGGATTTGTTTTACAATCTTTCAATAAATTTTTATACGCAACAGCAATTAGGCTATCGCCAGCTAGAATGGCAGTGCTAACATCATATTTTATATGAAGTGTTGTTCGTCCACGTCTTTTTTCAGCACTATCCATAATGTCATCGTGAACTAGAGTAAAGCTGTGCAAAATCTCAGCAGAAAGAGCGGCATTATACGCTTGAGATAATTTACCTCCAACAGCTTTTGTTGAAAGCAAAACTAAATACGCACGTAAATGCTTTCCACCACTCTGTAGAATATAACTGCATGGCTCGTAAAGAGATTTAGGTTCTTTCATCTCTAAAAGTTCAGAAAGCTTTTTGTCAATTTTTTTAACTTCTTTAGTATAACTTTTTGAGTATTTCTCTATATTATTTTTCAATACGATTCCTCTTTCTGCAAATATTAATTTGTTGAAACTCGTGCAAAGATGAACTTCCAGTTAAAAACATTATTTTTTTAATTCCAACAGACAAGTTAATAATTAAATTAATAACTCCCTTAATTCCTATAACATCCAGTTCTCTCAAAATAGTTTCTGTCAATGCAACCATCTCAGAACCGAGAGCAAAAACTTTAATAGCATTTTCAAATATATTTATAATACTGCCAGAACCAGAAACATCAATCTCAAGCAATTATTTAGGATGCAAAAGATAAATATTTTAATACTAAATATCTTTTAATGTTCAGGAAAAACACTTTTCAGTATTTGGTTGTCAAATTCCCATTATACATAATTTCAGAAATTGTGATTTCCCCTCTCACCGAATTAATAATTATAATTCTATCTGCATCTAACAATTCATCAATTCCAAAACTTTTTTCAATTACATTTTTCTTCGTGATTAAATATCCACGATAACAACCATTGAGCAAACCAGAAGAAACTGGTGGTG
>JAQICK010000108.1 GCA_027858595.1 Melioribacteraceae bacterium | reverse complement strand
TTTGAGGGTAGAATACTTGACTTCAATTTGAAAATGGCAACTAATTGGGGTAGTGTAATGGCTGAAGCAGAAACAAATGGAAATGTGCTTCCTTTAATGGATAGTCTAATAGCTGTTACTGGGTTAACATATAATCTAATTGTTGTAACTCAAAATACAAAAGACATGAAAAATAGTGGCGCAACTTTGTTAAATCCGTGGGAAGAAAAATAATTGGTAAATTCTTTCACAATAATAGGCGCTGGCATTGTTGGTCTAGCAACGGCGTTAAAGCTAAAGGAAAAATATCCTCATGCAATAATTACAATTCTCGAAAAAGAGGATGGTGTTGCAAAGCACCAAACTGGAAATAATAGTGGTGTAATCCATTCTGGAATTTATTACAAGCCTGGAAGTTTAAAAGCAAAGAACTGTATAAGTGGTTACAAAATGCTTTTGGAATTCTGCGACGAACATAATATTGAGTACAATATTTGCGGCAAAGTAGTTGTCGCTTCAGATGAAAGTGAAATTGAATATCTTCAAACTCTTTATCAACGTGGAGTTGAGAACGGCTTAGAAAATCTTAAAATGTTGAATGAGTCAGAACTGAAAGAATACGAACCAAATGTAAAAGGTGTTGCAGGTATTTACGTTCCGCAGACTGGCATTATAGATTACAAAACTGTCTCAGAAATAATGAAAGAAGTTTTACTCGCAAATGGTGTTGAAATAAAATTTAACGAAGAAGTAATTTCCATTAAATCAAATGACTCAACTCAAATAATAAAAACAAAATCAAATAGTTACATAACTGATTTTATAATCAGCTGTGCTGGTTTGCAATCGGATAGAGTTGCATCGTTAACAGAAGATAATTTGAATGTTCGTATTATTCCATTTCGTGGTGAATATTACCAGTTAAAAGATTCAGCTAAGCATTTAGTTAAGACATTAATTTACCCAGTACCAGATCCAAACTTTCCGTTTTTAGGGGTTCACTTTACAAACTTAATTGATGGTGGCGTAGAAGCTGGTCCAAATGCTGTTTTTTCATTTAAAAGAGAAGGCTATTCGCGAACAAGTTTTAGTTTCAATGATACATTCCAGTCATTAACTTGGTTTGGATTTTTAAAAGTTGCAAAAAAATATTGGCGAACAGGAATTGGGGAATTCTATCGTTCGTTTAATAAAAGAGCATTTGTAAAAGCATTGCAAAAATTGATTCCTCAAATAGACGAATCAGATTTAACCAAAGGTGGTGCTGGAGTTCGTGCTCAGGCGTGTGATAAAACTGGCGGACTTATTGATGATTTCTATTTGATTGAAAAGAAAAGCATTATTCATATATTAAATGCACCTTCACCAGCAGCTACAGCATCTTTAGCAATTGGAGAACATATCGCTGAAAGGGTCGCAAAGGCTATTTCACGATAGATGAAATTATTTTTGACAAATAACTAACCAACTAAACTTTAAGTCCAATGCAGTTTCGTTTGTAAAGATTATCAAAGAAAGTTGTCGTTTTTTATAAAAGAGACTCATTTTTCCCACAGAAATATAAATAGAAATTGTATCTTTGCAAGATATTTTAAAGTTATTCAGGCATTTCATTTGAGCAAGAAACTCGAAAATATATTAGTTTTACTTGCAGATTTCTTAACAATAAATCTTGCTTGGATTCTGTTTTGGTATTTCAGAGTTGAGTCTGGATTATTTAAATTATTTCTAGAGCCAGCTTTTCTTTTACCTCTTGCGGCAATTTATATTTTTTGGCTTTTTGTCTTTACTTTTGTTGGAATGTACCGTGCTTGGTTTGCATCCTCCCGTTTTGATGAAATGGCAACACTTTTCAAAGCAACTTTTGTGGGTGTTTTCATACTGTTTTTCCTAATCCTTTATGATGATGCTGTTCATAATGTTGTTTCTACAAGCAGGTTTATAATTCTAATTTATTGGATGCTTCTTTTAACATTTGTTGGAAGTGGTAGAATTTTACTCAGAAGTATTCAACGAAGATTATTAATTAATGGAATTGGAAGGAAGAGTACATTAATTGTTGGATACAACAAAAAAGCTTTTGAAATGCACAATACTATTGATGCTTACAGGGGATTAGGAATTGATGTTGTTGCCTTTGTAGCAGTTAAAGATGAAAACATTGGAAAGAAGCATAGCAACATTGAAGTTGTAGATACTTTTCATAATATTAAAAATGTAATTGCAAATTTGAACATCTCCGAAGTAATTCTTGCTCTCGATAAGCACGAAGGGGATATTATGCTAGAGGTAGTTGCTGCTTGCGATTCAGATAATGTTTCTATAAAAATAATTCCAGATTTGTATGAAATAATTAGTGGTCAGGCACGAACATCACAACTGTACGGCTCACCATTAATTAATATCACTCCACTGTTAATGCCCGAGTGGGAAAAGAAGATTAAGCGGCTATTGGATCTTGTCATTTCCATTATAATAATAATTATTTCTCAACCGCTTTTTATTATTACCGCAATTGCAATTAAGTACGAAAGCAAAGGTCCAATATTTTATAAGCAAGAACGTTCTGGGTTAAATGGAAAAACATTTAAAATAATTAAATTTCGTTCTATGAGTTCGGATGCTGAAAAACTTTCGGGACCTGTCTGGTCAACAAAAGATGATCCAAGAATAACTAATGTTGGTAAATTTATCCGTAAAGTTAGGATAGATGAGCTTCCGCAAATGGTTAATGTATTAAAAGGTGAGATGAGCCTTGTTGGTCCTCGTCCAGAAAGACCATTTTTTGTTGAAAAACTTTCTGAAGAAATTCCTTTTTATAAAAGAAGATTAAAAGTAAGACCAGGTGTAACGGGCTGGGCACAAGTGAAACATAAGTATGATGAAAATGTAGAAGATGTTAAAGAAAAATTAAGATACGATCTTTTCTATATTGAAAATATGAGTTTAAGTAACGATTTTAAAATATTATTCAGAACAGTTTTTGTAGTCCTTTTTGGACAAGGACATTTTAATTAACCAGTGGGGGCTTGATAATTATGAACCGAGCATATAATTTATTTAAACACAAGCAGATAGTTACAAATGCGAGAACCATCTGGCAAAATATAGGATTATGAGCAGATGAAAAAAACAATAATAGTAATACCAACATACAACGAATGTGAAAACATCGAAAAAATGATTTTCGCACTAATCGAGCTTTACCCAAACATTAATATTTTGGTAGTTGATGATAATTCTCCTGATGGAACAGGCGATTATGTGAAAAGAAAATCTGAAGAGGATAACAGAATACATGTGATTCAACGTGCTGGCAAGATGGGTCTTGGGACTGCTTATGTTGCAGGTTTTAAGTACATTCTAGAAAGAGATTACGATTACGTAATTCAAATAGATGCCGATTTCTCTCACGATCCAAAAGAGATTGCAAATTTATTAATTGCGATTGAAGAAAATGATTTAGTTATTGGAAGCCGCTATATTCAAGGTGTTAATGTTGTTAACTGGCCAATGTCTAGGTTGCTGCTAAGTTATTTTGCATCAATTTATACGCGGGTTATTACCGGAATGCCTGTGAAGGATGCGACTGGTGGATTCAAATGTTTCAGACGCGAAGTTTTGGAGAGTATAAACTTAGATAAAATAAAATCTAATGGATATTCCTTCCAGATAGAAATGAATTTTAAAACTTATAAAAGTAATTTTAGAATTAAAGAAATTCCAATAGTCTTTACTGATAGAATTGAAGGTGTTTCTAAAATGTCAAAACAGATTGTTCGTGAAGCTGTAACTATGGTTTGGAAATTACGGTTCAGAGCAATATTTGGCAAACTATGATAACCGCTAGTTTTTATGATTGATATATCAATAATAATAGTTAACTACAACGTAAAGGAATTTGTAAAAAATCTTCTTTACTCACTGCACAAAGCTTTAGAAAATTACTCTTCTGAAATTATTGTTATCGATAATGCTTCCTCCGATGGTAGTGTCGAGGATATAAAAGAAAAATTCCCTTATGTTAAACTCATTGCAAACAAAGACAATATCGGATTTGGAAAAGCCAATAACCAAGGTTTAGATATAGCAAAAGGGAAGTATATTGTTCTTCTCAATCCAGATACAATTGTAAGGGAAGATACATTTGTAAAATTAATTGATTTTATGAAAAGAAGTCCAGATGCGGGAATGACAACATGTAAAGTTTTAAATCCAGATGGAACACTACAACTAGCTTGCCGTAGAGGTTTCCCAGGTCCTTGGACATCGTTCACTAAAATTGCTGGTCTCAGCAAACTTTTTCCTAAAAGCAAATTATTCTCTAAATATAATCTTACATATCTAAACGAGAATGAAGTAAACGAAGTGGATGCCATCTCTGGTGCTTTTATGATGTTTACTCATGAAGTGTATGAAAAGGTTGGAGGATTTGACCCACAGTTTTTTATGTATGGTGAAGATTTAGATTTATGTTACAGAGTTCAGCAAAATGGTTACAAAGTTTATTACGTGCCTGATACTGAAATTATTCACTACAAAGGTGAAAGCACAAAACGAAGTAGTATTGATGAAGTTAAAATATTTTATAATGCCATGCATCTTTTTGTAAAAAAACATTTGTCATCTTCATTCCTGGTAGAGGTAATTCTTCGTTTGGCAATAATAGCAAGGAGATTTATCGCTTTCCTTAATTCATATAAATTATCGTTAGTTTCTGCAACAGTTGATTTCACGCTATTTACTAGTGCATTTATCATGGCAGAAAAAATGTATAGACCAGGAAGTTGGAGCGGATTTCCAGAAGAAGTTAAGCCTTGGATATTTTTCTTCCCTGCACTTTTGCAATTACTTATTTCAACAATTGGTGGAAGTTACAAGAGGAACTCAATTTCAGTTTTGCGAGCAGTTTTATTGTTAATTGTCGGATTTGTTTTTGCTTCTGCTCTAACATTTTTCTTAAAACAATTTGCTTTCAGTAGAGCGGTACTTCTTATTACATACGTTATTGCTGGGTTTGCTTATATCCTATGGCGTTTTTTAGCAAAAATAGTTTTCAAAACTGGGGTTACTGATTCTGTTAGAAACACAAAAACATTAATAGTTGGAAGCGAAAAATATTGTACTGAGTTAACAAAAAAACTAAATAATAGCATCTCTGAAATTTATACAGTAGTTGGATTTATTAGTGAAACAGCTAGTGGAATAGGAAAGGTAGTTGGAAATTACTCGGTTCTCGGTAGTCTTGAAAATATTGTTAAAGTTATAAAAGAAGAGAAAATTAGTAAAGTTATTTTTGCATCGCACGAAATATCATTTGAAAAAATGTTTAGAATAGTTTCTCAAAGCGATAACATAAATGTAGAGTTTCTAGTTGCTGGTACTGAACTTGATTATCTTGTTGGAAAATCATCGGTGACTATGCTCGAGAATATACCTTTACTTAAAGTGCATTATAATATTTCAGAATCATCACATAAAATAATTAAATCTATATTTGATATAAATTTTTCATTGATACTTTTAATTATTTATCCACTCACTTTTATTATTTCGTTATTTCATAAGGGACAAGGAGAGTTTGAGAAATTTATTTTATCCGTTCCATTGGTTTTAAAAAGAAAGAAAAGTTTTGTCGGTCCTAATAACGTGAACAATAGTTCACAACTCTATTTAGGAAAACAAGGTTTAACCGGACTTTGGTTTGTTGAGAAAGGATATTCATCAAATATGAATGATTTCGACAAACTGTATGTTAATTATGCCAAGAATCAAAATATTTGGTTAGATTTGGAAATATTAGGAAAAAGTTTTAGTAAAATGTTTTTCGATAAAGAGAAATAGAAATCTTGGAGAAGAAATGGCTATAAGTGCTTTGGAATTTGAAAAACCAATTATTGAATTGGAGAAGAAAATTCAAGAGATGAAAGAATATGAAGAGAATCTTGATATAAAGGAAGAAATTGCTAAACTCGAAGAGAAAGTTGTAATTCTTAAAAAGAGTGTTTTTAGTAATTTAACGAGATGGCAGCGAGTTCAATTAGCTCGTCATCCTGAACGCCCATATACACTGGACTATATTTATTTAATGACTGACGATTTTGTTGAGCTACACGGAGATAGACTTTACGGTGATGATAAAGCTATAATTGGTGGATTTGCAAAAATTGATGGACAAAAAGTAATGATTATTGGACATCAAAAAGGACGCGATACAAAATCGAATGTTTATAGAAATTTTGGAATGGCAAATCCTGAAGGATATCGTAAAGCTTTACGATTAATGAAAATGGCAGAAAAATTCAACACACCAGTTGTAACTTTAATTGACACTCCAGGGGCATACCCAGGTTTAGAAGCTGAACAAAACGGACAAGCTGAAGCTATTGCTAAAAATCTATTAGAAATGAGTCGCTTGAAAGTTCCAATAATTGTTGTAATAATTGGGGAAGGTGCGAGTGGTGGGGCATTAGGAATTGGCGTTGGAGATAGAATTTTAATGCTTGAGAATACATGGTATTCTGTTATTAGTCCAGAATCTTGCTCATCAATTCTTTGGCGAACATGGGAGTACAAAGAACAAGCTGCCGAAGCACTTAAACTTACTGCGGTGGATTTATTAGGATTAAAAATAATTGACAGAATTGTTCCAGAACCTCTTGGTGGAGCTCATAATGATCATAAGCTTATTGCGGTTACATTAAAAGATATCCTGAAGGAAGAACTAGAAATTCAATTAAAAATAAAACAAGAGAAACTAGTTAATAACCGTCTTGAAAAATTTGGGAATATGGGGGTATTTGTAGAGTAGCGAATACTCGCAACTTGAGTTAAAAATGATAAAACACACAACCCAAATAAGAGTAAGATACGCTGATACAGATAAAATGCAGTTTGTCTATAATGGAAAATATCTAGAATATTTTGAAGTTGGCAGAACCGAATTTTTGCGACACATCGGATTGCCGTACGTTGAAATTGAAAATGCAGGATTCCAACTCCCTTTAATTGAGGCAAATCTAAAATATAAAAAACCTGCAGTTTATGATGCATTACTAGATATTGAAGCAACTGTTTCATCTCCATTTTCTGCAAAGGTTCTAATAACCTATAAAATTACAAATCACGAGACAGGAGAGTTAATTTGTGAAGGTTTTACCTCACACATGTTCATTCATGCAGACAGCAAAAAACCTACTCGGCCACCTAAAATATATGTTGATAAATTAGCACCATATTTTTCTAAGTCCTCTTAAAATAATTTTCTACTATTTCCAATTTTTTATCAAAAATTAATTCCTTAATTTAGCTCAATCTTTTTCCACAAAATGTAAATTAAATTGATATTAGAAAAGCTAAAAGAACTATCTAAAGACACAGCCGTTTATGGCATTAGTACCATGGTTGGAAGGTTCTTAGGGTTTCTACTTGTTCCAATTTATACAAATGTTTTTAATCCAACTCAACTAGGAAATTTCACAAACGTTTATGCGTACTTAGCTTTCTTAAATGTTGTTTATATCTACGGAATGGATGCAGCATTTATGAAATATACATCTATTGCTGAAAAAGAAAAAAAGAAAACAACGTTTTCTACTCCTTATCTATTTGTTGTGGGAAGTACATCTATTCTTTCTATTATATTTTACATTTTTCTTATTCCAATTAGTAATGGTATTAGTCTTCCACTTGAATATTCCAATCTGTTAGTCTACGTAATTTTCATCCTATTTTTTGACACATTATCATTAATTCCCTTTAGTAGCCTTAGGCTAGAGAGAAAAAGTCAAAAATTTGCTTTTATTAAAGTCACAAATATTGTGATAAATTTAAGTCTTAATATTATTTTAATTCTGGTTTATGAATTTGGGATTGAAGCTATATTTATTAGCAATCTTGTTGCATCTATATTCTCATTCGTTGTGTTACTTCCAGAAATAATGAGAAAACTCCAGTTTCAGATTGATATTGTTGTACTCAAAAAAATGTTAAAGTTTGGAATTCCATATCTGGCAGCTGCATTTACTTCTACGATAGTACAAGTTATAGATGTTCCAATAGTACTAAAACTAACTGATACTGCAACTCTTGGAATTTATAGAATGAATTACAAGCTTGGTATCTTCATGATGCTTTTTGTTCAGATGTTTAATTTTGCTTGGCAACCATTTTTTCTGGAAAATGCAAAAGAGAAGAAATCTAAGGAATTATTTGCAAAAGTATTTACTCTCTTTTTAATTTTTTCTGCGGTCAGTTGGGCTTTCTTAAGTTTGTTTGTTGAAGATATTGTGCAAATAGAAATTGCAGGCAGAACATTACTTGGACGTGAGTTTCTAAGTGGACTTTCAATTGTTCCAATAATTCTGCTGGCTTATCTATTCAACGGTCTTTACATGAACTTTACGGCTGGAATTTATATTGAAGAGAAAACTAAATATTTCCCATTGGTTACTATTTCCGGGGCTATTGTAAATGTTGGGGTTAATTTTACTCTTATTCCAATATTAGGAATAATGGGTGCAGCATGGGCAACACTTGCAAGCTATTTTGTAATGGCAGCTGGATTGTTTATGATCTCGCAGAAATTCTATAAAATAGATTATGAATATGCCAAAATTCTAAAAATATTTTTAATAATGGGAATTACTGCTACGATTTATTATGTATATATGGATGATATGAATATAGTAGGTAAAATAATAGTCTTTGCTGGGTTCCTGTTTTCGTTTATTGTACTGAAAATAGTTAAAAAAGATGAGTTGCTTAGAACAGTGAAATCATTTGGGAAGGGAGCTAACAAAAAGCATTAACCACAGAGCTCACAAAGGTTTCGCAAAGAACACAAAGCAAAAAGAGGAGGGAAGATGTTTGAAAATGAATTATCAAAAAGGGTTATTGGATTTGCAATTAATGTCCACAGAAATCTTGGACCTGGATTGCTAGAATCAGCTTATGAGGAATGTTTGTTTTACGAGTTGAAAAAGGCTGGGGTTTATGTTGAAAAACAAAAAGCAATGCCATTAATTTATGATGAAGTAAAATTAGATATTGGTTATAGAATGGATTTATTTGTTGAGAAGAAGTTGGTGGTAGAAGTAAAATCTGTTGAGTCATTAAACGATGTACATCTAGCTCAAGTTTTAACTTATCTAAAATTGTCCAAAAGCCAATTAGGACTTCTAATAAATTTTAATGTGGTTCTATTAAAAAATGGAATTAAAAGAGTTATTAACAGCTATTAATCTCTGGGAACTTTGCGGAAAACTCTGAGTTCTCTGTGATTAAATTATAGGAGTAATATGAATAAAATAAAACTAAATATTAAAAGAATTTCAGAAAAGTTTAATGACATTCAACTTCCACATTATGCTACAGAAGGTAGTGCTGGCATGGATATTCGTGCAGCTATAGTTGATGAAATTACTATCAAAGCTGGCGAAGTGAAGTTAATTCCAACAAACTTACAAGTTGAAATCCCAGTTGGATATGAAATTCAAGTGAGACCACGAAGTGGGTTAGCTCTTAAACACGGAATTGGTTTACTCAATTCACCTGGCACAATTGATTCAGACTATAGAGGCGAAGTTGGAATTATTATGAGTAATTTTTCCAAGAACGACTTTGTTGTAAATCGTGGTGATAGAATTGCACAGCTTGTCCTTACTAGTTATTCTGTTGCTGAGGTTGTTGAAGTAGAGAATCTTTCAGATAGCCAAAGAGGTGAAGGTGGTTTTGGTCATACAGGAAAAAAATAGTTTTGTAGCACAGATTAGTATTCTGTGTAAAATTTAATGTAGGAAATAAAAGTATTTATGAGTGAATTTGTACACTTACATAATCATACACATTACAGTTTACAAGATGCTGCTTGCACAGTGGATACACTTGTAAATGCTGCTGTTGAGAATAACCAACCTGCTATTGCTCTTACTGATCACGGAGTAATGTATGGTGTGTCAGAGTTCTATAAAAAAGCTAAAAAAGCTGGAATAAAACCAATCCTTGGTTCGGAAATTTATATTGTATCCGAAGGTTCTCGTTTCACAAAAGGCGAAAAAACTGCTGGAAAGAAAAGGTCAAAGCATTACAGACACTTGATATTACTAGCTAAGAATGATGTGGGTTACAAAAATTTAACTAAACTTGTCTCGATAGGGTTTACTGAAGGTTTCTATTATAAACCAAGAATTGACATGGAAGTTCTTCGTAAGTATAGCGAAGGTTTAATTGCTACTACAGCCTGTTTGGGCGGAGTTGTAGCTGGACCACTTCGAGAGGGAAATCCAGAGCGAGCTAGAGAAGTAGCTCTTGAGTTTAAAGAATTATTTGGTGATGATTTTTATCTTGAAATTCAAGAACACTGGATGGATGGAGATGAAGTCTTCCGTAATGAAATTCCACAACTAGCTAAAGAACTTGATATAAAGTTAGTTGCAACAAACGATATTCATTACATTAAAAAAGAACACTCAATTGCTCATAATATTCTATTGTTGATGTCAGATAAAACGGGGGAGAAGGATTACAGAGAACTTCGTTACAATACTGATGAAATCTATTTCAAATCAACCGAAGAAATGAAAGCTCTCTTTCCAAAATATCCAGAAGCTATTTCTAATACAATTGAAATTGCAAATAAAATAGATGATGAGATTTCGTTTGGGGGTTTACATTTCCCAGAATTCCCAATACCAGCCGAATCTCCAGCTAAAGACCTTTCAGGCTACTTAGAAATTCTTGCAAAAGTGGGCTTAGAAAAAAGGTACGAAGGAAAAGAGATAACTAAAGAAATTTGGGATAGGTTTAATTTTGAAATTAAAGTTATCAACGATATGGGTTATCCAGGATATTTTTTAATTACAGCAGACTTTATAAACGCTGCAAAAGATATGAATATTCCTGTTGGACCAGGTAGAGGAAGTGCAGCCGGTAGTTTAGTGGCTTATGCCCTACGTATTACTAATGTTAATCCTCTCGATTACGATTTGCTTTTTGAAAGATTTCTAAATCCCGCACGACAATCAATGCCCGATATTGATATCGATTTCGCCGATGATCAGAGAGGTGAAGTAATTGATTATGTAAAAGAGAAATATGGTGAAGACTCAGTATGCCAAATTGTAACTTTTAACAGGCTCTCTTCAAAAGCAGTATTGAAAGACGTTGCAAGAGTTCTAAAAATTTCAATACCAACTGTAACAAGTATTACCAAGCATATTCCTTCGAAGTTTGGCAAAGTTTATTCTATAGAAAAATCTCTTAAAGAAGTAGCTGAACTAAAATGGGTAAAGGATTCCAAAGAGCCGCAAATTAAAGATTTGATTAAGTACGCTCAGGTACTTGAAGGAATGAACAGAAATAATTCCAAACATGCTGCTGGAGTTGTTATTGCTCCAGGACCTGTTAGTGATTACGTAGCACTAGCTACAGCTGGTGCTTCTAGAGATTTAGTAACACAGTTTAATATGAAAGAACTTGAAGCCAGTGCAGGCTTGCTAAAAATGGATTTCCTTGGTTTACGCACTCTTTCAATTATACGTGATGCAATTAAACTTGTTGAACAGAATAGAGGAATAAAACTTGTTGCCGATGATATTCCAATAGATGATGCAAAAACTTTTGAACTTTTTTCTAAAGGACAGACTACCGGTGTGTTCCAGTTTGAATCGGGTTCTATGCGTGAGCATTTGAAAAATTTAGAACCAACAAGTATTAAAGATTTATCTGCAATGAATGCTCTTTACCGTCCTGGACCAATGGAATTTATTGATACTTTTATTAAGCGTAAACATGGACTTGAGGAAGTTAAATATTTACATAAAGTATTAGAGCCAATTTTAAGTGAAACATATGGAATTATTGTATATCAGGAACAGGTAATTAAGTTAGCAAATCAAGTTGCTGGTATGAGTCTTGCCGATGCTGATATTCTGCGGCGTGCAATGGGTAAGAAAGATTTAAATGCAATGAAGGAGCAACGCGAAATTTTCATCAAGGGAGCTAAAGATACTCATGATATTTCTGCAAAAATTGCATCAGAAATATTTGATAATATAGATAAGTTTGCAAACTATGGTTTCAATAAAAGTCATGCTGTAGCTTATAGTTATGTAGCTTATCAAACAGCATATATGAAGGCAAATTATATGCCCGAGTTTCTTGCCGCTAACCTTACGCACGAATTTGGAAATTCTGATAAAATATCCATGCTTTTAGAGGAATGCCGTAAAATGAAAGTTGAAGTGCTTCCACCTGATATAAATATTCCATCTGTGGACTTTAATGTTGATGGTAACAAAATAATTTTTGGAATGAAGGCTATTAAAAATGTTGGGGCACCAGCAGTTGAATCTCTTAAAAAAGCACGTGAAATTTTTGGAAGAGATTTCAAAACTATTTATGATATGTCATCAAATATTGATACTCGAATAATTAATAAGAGAGCTTTCGAAGGCTTTGTCCTTGCCGGAGGTTTTGATAAATTAGCTGGTAGTAGGGCACAGAATTTTGCTGCCATTGAGGATGCCCTTTCATACGGTTACAAATACCAGAGTGCCAAAAAATCAATGAGTGGTGGTCTTTTTGGTGATGAGCCTGATGCTATTGATATTGAAGAACCTGAGTTGCCAAATGTAAAAGAGTGGCCTTCTAATGTAAGGTTAGCAAAGGAACGTGAAGTTCTAAATTTTTACCTTACCGATCATCCACTTGCAAAGTACGAGATGGAATATAAATCTTTTGCATCAGTGCATCTTGGAGAAGCTGAAACATTTGAAGGAAAGGAATATGTTGTCGCGGTTGGAGTTGTCACAGAATTCCGAACTAAAATTGACCGCTCTGGTAGTGAAATGGCTTTTTTCAAGATTGATGATTTTTCTGGTTCGTGTGAATGTTTAATGTTTTCTAAAGTTTATGAAGAATTTGGAACATGCCTTAATCTTGAATCAACAGTATTGGTTAAGGGAATTTTAGAAAGTACTGGTGATTCTATTAAGATACATGCTGAGAGTGCTTTTCCACTTGAAGACGTAAAAAGTAAATTTGCAAAAAAAATATTTTTAATGCTTAACTCTGATAACCACAACGAGGAAACAATTTCAAAAATTAAAAATATTTTAAGCCAACACTCAGGTTCTATTCCAGTTTATTTAAGGGTCAAGTTAAATGGAGCTAAACGTGATTTTTATTTAAACCAAAAAATATCTATTTCAGATTCCTCTATTACTGATTTAATAAAATTACTTGGTGAAGAGAGCATAAAATACCTTTCGTCTTAATTTATTGATTAAGCGGTGCAATTTTAGTAAATTTGGAGTTCAAATTTAAAACAATGAGGAAAGATATGGTCAAAAAATGGGCCTTAATTTTAGGTGCATCAAGTGGTTTTGGTGGAGCTTCGGCTGTTGAACTAGCTAAAGCTGGGTATAATATTATTGGAATACACTTGGATCGTCAAGTTACAATGCCAAATGTGAACAGCGTAATAAGAAAGATTGAAAGAACTGGTCAAAAAGCTGTTTTTTTTAACATGAATGCAGCAGATCAATTAAAGAGAAATGATACTCTGGATGAAATTAAAGAGAGATTTGCAACTAAGGAACATCCTCTTATTAATGTTTTAATCCATTCACTTGCCTTTGGAACATTGAAACCATACATTTCTAAAGATCCAGCTAATAGTGTTACAAAAGCACAAATGGAAATGACCTTGGATGTGATGGCACATTCATTAGTTTATTGGACTCAAGGACTAGTCCATCGAGATTTGTTAGCTAAGAAAGCTAGAATTTTTGCTCTCACAAGTGCAGGTTCAAACACAGTATACCCATCTTATGGAGTTGTTTCAGCAGCAAAGGCTGCTTTGGAATCACACATTCGTCAATTATCTGTTGAACTTGGTTCAATGGGTGTAACTGCAAACGCAATAATGGCTGGTGTAACCGATACTCCTGCACTAAGAAAAATTCCAGGAAATGAAAAAATGATGGAAGCTGCAAAAGCGAAAAACCCTGGTGGAAGATTAACTTTGGCATTGGATGTTGCAAAAACTATCGTAATGCTAACCGACGAAAAAGCAGATTGGATTTCAGGAAATGTTTTACAAGTTGATGGTGGTGAGTACATTGTTAATTACACTGGTGAAACAATTTGTAAACCAATAAAATAAATCTTAATAAAGATTTTTTTAATAAATAAGTGGAGAAAAAATGAAACCAATCGAATTTACAGATGGTAATTTTGAAGAAGTAGTATTAAAATCAGAGCTACCAGTAATAATTGATTTCTGGGCAGCATGGTGTGCACCTTGTAGAATGATTGCACCAATTATGGAAGATTTTGCAACTGAGTTTGAAGGGAAAGCAAAAGTTGGAAAACTTGATGTTGATAGTAATCAGCAAACAGCAATTAAGTATGGTGTAAGAAGTATTCCTACAGTTTTAATAATTAAAAATGGTGAAGTTGTTGATACAATTATTGGTGCCTTACCAAAAGCTGTATTTGCAGAAAAACTTAACGCAGTTCTGTAATAGTTTTTAATTTAGTAGGGACATATTTAATATATGCCCCTACTCCTCACACAAAATTGTTTTGCCATTTCCCTTTTCACCTAAAAAGTTTTCCCACTAAAAAATATTTAACATGCAGCTTATTTACTTCTTTCGGTTATCAAAAAAACACCTTGACAAAAATAGTTTTATGTTTTAAATTCTGCACAAGATAATTTTGTTCATTTGCGTGTTACTGTATGAACACTGAGTGAACATTGTTTATCGTTTTTCTTTACAGAAAAATTGTTTTATTATTTGGAAGTAAGAAGAGTAATAATTATCTTGAAATGTTCTTTAATTGAAAATTGAAATGTTCTTTAAAATCATACTTGACTAATAAATACAATTATGGTAGTTTGTTTGTGTTCTGGTATTTTATTATTTGAACAACAGAGCGATTTTGGATGCTACTTATATACCATTTTTAATTCTAGACTTATTTTTATTTACGAAGCTTTAGACTTGGCAAATAAAA
>JAQICK010000278.1 GCA_027858595.1 Melioribacteraceae bacterium | reverse complement strand
AATCGTTAGTGAAATAATCAATAATTTTTACTCTACACGCAGAGCTTATTTTCTCCATTATTTTTAAATTTAAACTTTAATTTTACTTATTGTAACTTTTAAAATCAAGAATCTATATTTTTAGTCTTCTTTTTCTGTGAGTTAGCACTATTTCTTTCCCAAAATAGACCATTGGAGTATCCCTGAATAGTTTTATTATCATCAACCATCAAAAGTCTTTTTTCAGTTGTTATAGCAAAATCTTTATCTATCTCTACTCCAATAAATTTTCTGTCTAATTTTTTAGCCACCACCGAAGTCGTTCCAGATCCAAGAAATGGATCAAAAACAATATCACCAGTTTTACTGCTTGCCAAAATTAATTTTGCTAATAATTTCTCTGGTTTCTGCGTTGGGTGTTCTGTATTTTCTGGCATTGACCAAAATGGTACTGATATATCATTCCATAAATTTGAAGGAAAAGTTAAACGAAATTGTCCATCTTCCGTTTCATCCCAATCCTTCGGTTTTCCACTATCTGTTCTGTATGGTGCAATAACTCTTCTTTTTAATTTAACAGCATCTGGGTTATAAAAATATTTGATCGATTTTGTTCCAAACCAAATATCTTCCGAGTTCATTTTCCAATTTGTTTTTGCTCCCCGTCCTTTTTCACGCTCCCAAGTAATTCTATTTCTTACAATAAAATACTTTTCCATCACTTGATGAATAGAAGTGGAAGATTTCCAATCGCCACAAATATAAATTGAAGCCGTTGGTGTTAAACATCTATCTAACTTAGAAATTAAATTATCTAACCATTCTGTGTAATCTGCGATTGAGCTTTCTTTGAACTTTGAAGCACCAAATTTTTTATTCATATTATATGGTGGGTCAATAAAAAGAAGGTCTATAAAAGTATCTGGTATAAACTCAATTGCCTCAAATATATCTTGGTTAATTGTTTTGTTAATCAAAGTACTTAAAGAAACATTTTCACTTAAAGTGATTAGTTTTTTATCAAAAGTTTCAGAATCCTCTTTTGTAATCTGGATCGTTCTATTTCTAGGAGCTAATTTATTAATACTCATCCTTAACTAACTTTCAATCCAGATTTAAGAGAAGAAGCAACTTCAACAATATTAAGTTTTCCATTTTCATCTTCAATTGCAAGAATCATTCCTTGAGATTCAATTCCAAAAAGTTTTGCTGTTTTTAAATTTGCAACCATCACAACTTTCTTTCCAACTAAATTTTCTGGTTCATAGCTTTGAGCAATGCCAGCTACCACTTGTCGCTCTGTTTTTCCAATTTTTACTTGAAGTTTTAATAACTTTTTACTTTTCTTAACATTTTCAGCAGAAATAATTTCAGCAACTTTTAACTCTACTTTCAAAAAATCTTCAAAAGTACTTTCTGGAAGTTTCTCTTCTTCCACTTCAACTTCATGGTTTGTGGGATTGCTCCATTTTACAATTTCTTCATCAATAGTTTTATCTTCAATTTTTGAAAATAATATTTCTGATTTATTTAATTGATGTCCAACTTCAAATTCTCTTTTGCCACTATCATTCCAATCAGCAATTTTTATATTTAACATTTTAAATATTTTTTCTGATGAAAAAGGAATTACTGGGGCAAAGACTTCCGCCAACGTAGAAATTGTTTGCAAGCAAATATTTACAGTAGTTGCAGTTCTCTCTTTATTTGTTTTAACACTTACCCACGGTTCAGAATCGTTGAAATATTTATTTCCATCACGTGCTAACGACATCATTTCAAAAACTGCATCTTTTATTTTGTATCGCTCAATTAACTTTCCAATTTTTCTTGGAGCATCGGCAAGTTGAACGAGCATATCTTCATCAATTTTTTCAAGCTCACCTCTTGCAGGAACTTTTTCGTCAAAGTGTTTACTTGCAAAGATGAATGTTCTATTAATAAAATTGCCCAAAATATCAGCTAACTCAGAATTGTTTTTCGCTTGAAATTCCTTCCAAAAGAAATCTGTGTCCTTATTTTCGGGTAAATTAGCAGCCAAAGTATATCGCAAAGAATCTGGTGGAAATATTTCCAAAAACTGCTCAACATCAATTCCCCATCCACGAGACTTAGAAAATTTTTTTCCTTCAAAATTTAAAAACTCATTTGCTGGAACATTTTCAGGCATAATATACTTTTCATTGCTCGCATCATTCCAAGCCATTAACATTGCTGGAAAAATTATTGTGTGAAACACAATATTGTCTTTTCCAATAAAAGCAATGTAACGAGTATTTTCGCCTTGCCAATATTCTTTCCACTCATCTTCATTTCCACGCTGCTTAAATAATTCTTTTGTTGCAGAGATATATCCTAGCACGGCTTCAAACCAAACGTAAAGGACTTTACTTTCGGATGATTCAAGTGGAACCTTAACTCCCCAATCTAAATCGCGAGTTACAGCCCTATCTTTCAACCCATCATTAAACCAACCTTTACAATATTGAACAACATTACTTTTCCAATTGAATTTCTTATCTGCCGATGTAATAAATTCCTTAAGTCTTTCTTGATATTTGCCAAGTGGGAAATACCAATGCGACGTTTCTTTTAACTCAGGTGTTGCTCCAGAAATTTTACTCTTTGGATTTATAAGTTCACTTGGGTCATATAAATCACCACATTTTTCACATTCATCACTGCGTGCTTCTTCAAATCCACACTTAGGGCATGTTCCCTCAACATATCTATCTGGTAAAAACATCCCAGCTTTTTCATCAAAAAATTGCATTGTTTTCTTTTCAGAAAGAATACCTTGCTCGTAGTAGCTTTTAAAAAATTCTTTAGCAGTTGCGTGATGAGTAGGAATACTTGTTCGTGAATAAATATCGAAACTCATTCCAAACTTTTCAAATGCAGCTTTGTTGCTTCCGTGGTATCTATCAATAATATCTTGTGGAGTAACTTTTTCTTTTTCAGCAGTAATGGTTATTGGAACTCCGTGTTCGTCAGAACCGCAAACATAAATTATATCAGTATTTGTAAGTCTTTTATACCTAACAAAAATATCCGCTGGTAAATATGCTCCACTTAAATGCCCTAAATGTATTGGACCATTAGCATATGGCAACGCCGAAGTTACAATTATTTTTTCTTTTTTCACTTTCCAAACCACTTTTTAAAATAAGTATGAAACATACGAAAAAGAAGCGATAATTATTTGTTTTAGTCACTGAATCTTTTGATGTTTTTAAATTGATTTGCTTTCTAATTGTTATTTGATATTTTTAAAAACAGCCTCAACATACTTGTTTTGAAATCGTTTAGAGTTGTGATTTGCTTTCTGATTGTTATTTGATATTTTTAAAAACAGCTGTTCTATCTTTATAGATTATTTGTTTGTCAGCGATTCAGAGGGAACTTTAAATTCATAAAAAACAATGATTTATGCAAGAGTTAGAAAATATTTTTCGGGTTAACTCAGAAAAGGCAAAAAAAGAGGAAATAGAGTTTTAT
>JAQICK010000156.1 GCA_027858595.1 Melioribacteraceae bacterium | reverse complement strand
CTATTCTACCTTCTACATAAATTTTTGCACCTTTTTTTAATTGATCTTTTAGAAAGTCGTTTAATCCAAAAGCTGTTACATTGTGCCATGTTGTTAAATTTTCCCAATTACCATCTTTAGACTTTCGACTGTGAGTTGTAGCAATTGAAAATTTTGTTACTGATAAATTAGACGTAGTAAATGATGTCTCTGCATCTTTACCCAAATTACCTATCAATTGAGCTTTGTTTAATGAAAATGCCATTTGAGTCCTCCTCTTTTAAGTTTATTTATTATTTGGCACAATAAAAGTGCCATTAAATTCTTGAATAGTTTTTAATTTATCTCTAGTTTCTTCAGCTTCTTCCCTAGTTCTAAATGGTGGAAGTTGAATAACATGTAAGTTATTAGAATCATTTAAATGTGTATTTAAATCAAAATTAGTTTTATCTTTAACTTCAGAAATAAAAAGCTCAGCCTTTTCTAAAGTGGAAAAATCTCCAACTTGCACAATATACATTTCAATTATTTTGTTTGGTTCAGATATTTCTTCTGCAATATTTTCTGTAGAATCTTTGAGAGAAACATCATCAAAAACATAAACACTTTTTGATGATTCAGAATCATTTGAATCAGTTTCTTGAACAGCAGAGCACCCAATTATTAGAAGAAAAGAAATTAGCACTAAAAAGATAGAGTTTTTCATATAAACCAATTGTTAAAAAATAAACAGCCCACCTAATATAAAAAAAAGTGGGCTAAAATAAAATTAAATTTAATTATTAACTAATTACCTAAAGCAATACTCGCTGGATAAGTAGAAACATTTACTCTAGGAATAGATGCATTGAAATTTGAATTAATTGTACTAATAAATTCATTTGCAATAACTGCATAACCTCTAGATGTTGGATGAACTCCATCGAGACTAAAAGTATTACCTAAGATAAAATCAGTAGTGAATTGAATACCATCAATCATCATTCCACGATCTGCTACTTCTGCAAAAAATGAATTAATATCAACTAAAGCCCAAGTATCAGAGTTGGCAGCAACTGTTGCTTGAATAACAGCATTAAAAGCTGTTGTAGCATCTTTTGAGATAGTAATTTCAGCTGGCTCGAGTGTTAAATTATCTGGCCAAGGATTATAAGGACTAAAACCAAAAGCAGAATCAATAATAACTGTTGGTGGAACCGGAATATTATTGATTGCATAATATGCACCACTTCTATCACCTAAATATGCTGTTGCTGGGCTTCCAGTAAGTGTTAATAAAACTGTACCATCTGCCAAATCAGCTATTGTTGCTACGCCATAACCAACACCAGTATGTGTTGATTGATATACCATAGCTGGAATTCCCATATCAGTAAGACTAGCCGCTAATTTTGGTCCAATAGTTGTAAAGTATGGTATATTTTGAATATCTGGAATATTTGCAGCAACTATTTTTCTGTATCCAGTAGTATCTGTAATTGCCGTTGCAGCTAGATTATATAAATAAGTAAATGTTGGAACATCCGTTGGCAACGAATAAGTTGCAGGGTCTGTACCACTAGTACCGCCACTCGTTGCATATCCAAGAACGTCATTATTTCCAATCCAAAAATTGATAAACGTTGGTTGAAGAGCTAAAGCTTGTTTCACAATACTTGCACCAAATATAGCTTGATCTCGCATTACAATATGAAAATAAGGATTTCCTCTTACTCCATATTTAGCATTCAAATCAGTCTCATCAGTTAAATCGAAAACTAATGCTCCTGGTACGCCTAAGTTATTAAAAGGTGCTGCGTAATTCGGGTTAGTTAGTTCACCTAATCCACTATTTGGAATAAGAGTTGGAGTTAAGTCGTGTAATTCTAATTTACCTGGTATTCCAGGTTCGCTAATAATTGGTTGTTCAAATGAAGTACCAACGTGATTTGCAATAATTTTACCCATGGAATACATTTGAGCACTTTCATATAAAGAGCCACTTTGATATCCGGCTGTTAAACTATTGCCAATTGTAACAAATCTTGTAAAATCTGCATCTCCAGTATTTGGTGCTGAAGGTGCTGTTAAATCTGATCTATCCTCGCAAGCAACAAAGAAAAGGAGTGATGTCGTTGCAAGAAGTATAAGTATTTTTTTCATCGTATATTCTCCTATCCTTAGTTAATTAAATATGAAAAGTTAAGTCCTAAAAGATGTGCCGAGGAATTATATGTACCGTTAAATCCGGCAACTCCACCTGTGTAATCTACTTCTGAATTAGTAACGGTTCTTTCAGCAAATCTTAAATATAAATAGGCTAAATCAACGGAGATATTAGGAGTGATTTTGTAACCAAATCCAATATTTAGACCTAAGCGATCAGCATCTGGAAGAGTTGGTTCAACTAATTCATCTTTTACAGGATTACTATCATATAATAGACCACCACGTAAATCAAATTTATCCGACATATGATATTCAGCACCAAGACGTGCAATCCATGCGTCTGTATAATCTCGTATTGAAGTGCTAACATAATCTGTTTCAGTAAAAGTAACTTCCAATTTATCATAGCTTGACCAACCAACATATTGGAAATCTGCAGAGACTGTTAGTTTTTTAGATGGCATTAAAGCTATACCAATGGTAGCATTATAAGGGAGTGTTAATGGAGCTGTAATATCACCTGCGGGAACTAAACTAATTAATGAACTAGGAGCTGTTACATCAGCTGTTCCTTCAAACTCAACTTCAGTACCACTTCTAAAGTCTAAACCTACATTTAGTTTATCAGATACTTTATATAAAAGACCAACAGAATAAGCAAAAGAATTACCAGTTCCTGATAAATCAATAAGAGCATCAGCATCAAAAGGTGCTAATGAATTCTTTTTAATAATTGTTACAGTTCCGTGAACATAAGATGCAGTAACACCTATAGAAAGTTTATCTGAAACTGTGTAAGAAGCTCCACCGGTAAAGTAAAAAGTTTGAACTTCTGTATCAATTGCAAGATATCTTCCATCCCAATTTTCGTCCCAAGTAGAACCTAGACCATATTGGTTATTTACTCCAAATCCAAAAGCCCATTTGTCATTTAACTTATGAGTTACATATAAATTAATTGGAGTGAACAGAGCAGACTCCATTGAAGATTCATCTATTGCAGGAGTAACTCCTCTAAATGAAGCAGAAGGAGAAATTAAAGTTGTACCTAACATAATTTGTGTTCCATCCAGTTGAGACAAACCAGCTGGGTTATAAAAAAGTGCTGAACCATCTAACGCCAAAGCTGTGTATGCCCCAGCCATTGCCATTCCTTTTGCACCATGTTCATTAATTTGAAATCCACTAGCAAAAAGCTGAGTAGAAACAACTAATGAAATTATAAAAAAACGTAGTTTTTGATTCAAAGTTACCTCCGATTATTTACTATAAAAATGTTAACGAGTTAATATATCGTTTTTTTTGCTTCATTGCATAAATCATTTCAAATTAATTACTGTTACTCCTTCTCCACCAAATTCAATTTTTGCAAAATTGAAATCCTTAACTCCGTTATGTTCTTTTAACAATTCCGCAACCATTTCTTTCAAAACTCCAGTTCCCTTTCCGTGCACAACTTCAACTTGTGAAAGATTATTACTAAATGCATTATCTAAAAATTTTACGACTTCAAATTCAATTTCTTCTGGCTTATTACCTCTAATATCCAGTCTGGCACTAGTTAAATCTACAGAACTATATTTATAATGTTTGTTAATAACTTTTTCTTTCACTCGCTTCGAATATTCTAAACGATTAATTTTTGCTTTAACTTTTATATTTCCAGAAACTATTTGAACAACTTTTTCGTTAATTGAAACAATTTCTCCAGTAGTTGTTGTGTCTATTATTCTAACAAAATCTCCTATTTTAGGATTTTCAATTTTGCTGCTTTCTAATTTAATAGGAAGTGCTTTGCTAGCTTCTTTAAGAGAAAGGATTTTTTCCTTAGCTTTTTTGATTACAACTTTATCGGCATTTCCTTCTCGGATATTTTTTATTGTACTTTCAACTTCTCTATTTACATTATCTAAAAGTTCGGATGCTTTAAGTTTTGCATCTTGAATAATACTCTTTTTCTCATTTTCTAAATTGTTCAATTTTGTTTGATACAGATTTGCAAGACCTTTTAATCGTGTGTTTTCAATCTCATATTTGTTGAGCTGAACTTGAATTTTACGAGTCTTATTTTCTAAATCAATTAAAAAGTCTTCTATCTTATTGCTATTGTCTTTTATGTTGCCCTTAGCATTTTGTATTATATCTTCCTTAATACCAATTCTAGAAGCAACCTCAAAAGCATAACTGGAGCCAGGTAATCCTTGCTTAAATTTATAAGTCGGCTTCAATTCATCTAAGTTAAATTCCATTGAAGCATTTTCTAAACCTTGTTCACTATTAGCCAATATTTTTAAATCACCATGGTGAGTAGTTGCTAGGACGGTAATACCATCATCTCGTAATTTAAGAAGTATTGCTGAAGCCAAGGCTGCACCCTCTGTCGGATCGGTACCAGTTCCTAGCTCATCAAGTATAATTAAGGAATTCTTATCGGCGATCTCGATAATTGTTTTAATGTTAGCTAGATGAGAACTAAAAGTACTTAAGTCATCCTCTATAGATTGCTGATCTCCTATATCTACTAATATATTGTCAAAAAATCTAAAATTTGAATCTGGATGAATTGGAACATGAAAACCAGACATCACTAATAGTGAGAGTAATCCAACGGATTTCAGAACAACAGTTTTCCCTCCAGCATTAGGACCAGTTATAACAATAACTTTATCTTCTTTTAATTCGAGATTTAATGGGACGGTTATTTTTCGTGAGAGTTTTTTTAATAGAATAGGATGATAACCATCAATTATTTTAAATGGTTTTGATAAATCTATTGTTGGAAAATCCCCATTTATATCTATAGAATACTGAGCTTTTGCAAAATAAGTATCCAATTCACCTATTACATTTATCGATTCTTTTAATTCAAAACTTACATCACCAATTCTTTTGGTAATCTGTTTTAGAATGCGTTCAATTTCTCTATTTTCTGCAAAACGAAGAGAGAGTAAATCGTTATTTAACTCTAATGATTCTTCTGGCTCAATGTAAACAGTTTGTCCAGTTCCAGACTCAGAATGAATAAATCCTTTAACTTTACGCTTGTGCTCAGCTTTAATTGGTAATACAACCCTACCATCACGCATTGTTGTGTATTCATCTTGCACTACTAACGACTTACTTAATTTTTTTAATATTCTGTTTACGGTTTTTCTAAGCGTATCACTCTTTTCATTAATATTAGAGCGAATTCTTTTAAGCTCGGTGCTAGCAGAATCTTTTACCTCACCAGATGGAGTAAATATAATATCTATTGCATGCTCTAGAGTTTTATCTACAAAATATCTATTTCTGAATTCTAAATCAAGAGTGGTATTTTCACAATTATTTGAGAAAAAACTTTTTAGCTTTCTTCCAACAATTAGAAGATTTTGAACATCACGTATATTATTTATTGTAAGAACACTTC
>JAQICK010000216.1 GCA_027858595.1 Melioribacteraceae bacterium | reverse complement strand
AGAATTCCGTCCATCCTTCTTTTCCTAATTTTGGCTCTTTTCCCTTTGCAACAACTACTTGATCAAGAACTTCCTTGTTTTTATTCACATAATCTAATGCACTATGAATTTCAATCATTTCCAAATTTACAGAAATGTTTTTCCCCTTTATTATACTAATTACATCATTTTCAGTTAATTGGATTCTCTCATTAGCAGCTGGGTAAAATTTAGCCGTTGCAGTTTTTTTATCCTGACTAACTTCAACATGGCAAATTCCATTATAAGAAATAGTAACAAATTTAATAACTTTATCGTATTTAACTAATATTCCATCACTTCCAGCAAAAAATTTATCATTTATCTTTTTTAATGAATGCAAATCTTCAAGAGAATGTATCATCGATTCATCTATTGTATCATTTCCAACATTTTCAAGATTCTCTATCGGAGATTTATAGTTAAATAGGTGGGTTTCTTTTGAAAGAACAAGAGACAGCCATTCTTCGCTATTTACCTCTAAATAGTGAACAATTCCATCATTTGTTTTGCTCAAGAGTTCAGTGACTTTTTCACCACTTATGGGCGATACCAAGAAATTAAAAAAAGGGATATTTTGTTCTATTATTTTCATTAAACACTCAATATTGACTAAATATTATTTATCAATGACATGAACTCATTAACACAAAGTTATAATCGGAATAATATCTAAAATGTTTATGCTAATTTGAATAAATTGTGTTTCAAAGTAATATCCTAAATTTATATGTGGTCATAATTCCATGACAACAAATTTGGAAATACATTCTTTTTGATAAGAACTACCTCACTAGTTGCTCTCCAATGTAGTCTCCTTTTGCAATTTTGTATGTTGTTAAATAAGCAAGTCGAGTTATCTCTTCGTATAGTTCAGCATTTAATGTTTCTGGAGTATCACTAACACTATGTAAATGTGTGTAACTATTTGTTGTAACAAAATAAAGTGTTGGAATTCCCTTTTGATGGAACGGGGTTGCATCGGCTCCTCCACCCGACCAAGTTCCATTTATTGTTAATTTTGCGTTTGTACTATCAATCGATTTTGCTAATTCCCATAATTTTGGAGATGATTTTCCACTTCCAAGTTTTATTGAATCACCATGAGCTATGCAATCCATATTTAACATTGCTGTTACTTTTGTTGAATCAAAACCAAGATTATCTGCGAGATGAAACGCACCTTCCAAGCCCGATTCTTCGTTTGAAAAAAGGACAAACATCACACTTCGCTTAGTTACCAATTTATTTTTTGCAAACATTCTTGCAACTTCTAAAACTGCGGCTGAACCAGAAGCGTTGTCATTTGCACCTGGAAAATAAATTTCGCCGCCCTGTCCACCAACATGATCCAAATGAGCACCAAGTATTACAAATTCATCTTTTAATTTTTCATCTGTACTTGAGTAAATTCCAATAACATTTACTGTCTCTTTTGCTCTCTCGTAATTTGTATTAACTACTATTTCGGAACTACTTTTTAACTTAAAAGAATTTGGCTTTTTAGTTTCGTCAATTGTCGTTTGCATTTCTTTCAATGTAAATTTGCTTTCAGAGAAAAAATCATCAGCAACTGTTAGATCAATGTGAACTTGAGGAATATCAACTTGCTCCCCTTTGCCGTGCATTACACTTCCTATTGTCTGTTGAGGATTTTTATCATTCGGGAATGAAACAAACATTATTCCAATTGCTCCATGTTCTAATGCAACTCGTGCTTTCTCACGTGGTAAGCTACTTGGAAAGTTTACACCTTCAATTTTCCATTTTGGATTATACTTAAATACCAAAACAATTTTATCTTTAACATCACTGTTTTTATAATCATCATATTCTGGAAATGAAATTCCATATCCAGCAAAAACTACTTGAGCTTTAATATTTCCGGCACCTGTAAATCCACGGAAAACATAGTGATCTCCAAGTTTATATTCTTTATCAAGATTTCCATTTTTGTATAGATTTAGTTTGGCTCCAGATAAAACTTCATTATACTCAACATATAAACTTTGCAAATATGAATCCTTTTCAAAATGCATTAATCCTAAATCCTTAAATTCATTCACCATAAAATTAGCAGCTTCATAATACTCTTTGCTTCCAGAGAATCTTCCATTAAGATTTTCGCTTGCTAAATACGAGACTGTTTTTAATAAATTTTCTGATGATATTTCATATTTAACTTCGCTTTTGTCCGAACAAGAAACTAAAGTTATTAACATTAACCAAATTATAATATTTTTCATTTTAAACTCATTATTTCTGAAACCTTGTTGTCTAAGATAATAATCATTTATCTCAGATAACTTAGATTTTTGTAAATTTAGATTCAGTTTTAGTAAAAATGGTATTTATGCAATCAACATTAACATATTCAAATATTCCAATATTTATTCCAGAATTGGCATGTCCACATCAGTGTGTGTTTTGTGATCAGGGAAAAATAATTGGATTAAACCTAATACCTAAGCCCAATGAGATATCTAAAATAGTTGAAACTAATCTCGCAACTATGGATGATAATAGAATTGTTGATATAGCTTTTTTTGGAGGAAGTTTTACCGGAATACCTTTTGAACTACAAGAGGAATACTTAAAAGAAGCATATTCTTTTATTAAAACTAATAGAATTTCTGGCATCCGACTTTCAACAAGACCAGATTACATAGATGTACAAAGATTAGAGTTGCTTAAAAAATATGGAGTTACAACAATTGAACTTGGTGCTCAATCTACAAATGATAATGTTTTAAATAAATCTGGCAGAAGTCATAGCTTTAAAGATATCCAAAATGCTTCAAAGTTAGTCTTGGATTATGGATTTAAACTTGGACTACAAATGATGATTGGATTACCAGAGGATACATTTGAAACTGCAATGCAAACAGCTAATGATATCGTTGAACTTGGTGCTAATAACACACGAATATATCCAACTCTTGTAATAAAAGGAACTGCACTCGAAAAGCTATATAATAATGGTATTTATCAACCACTTTCGCTTGAAGATGCCGTAAGTTGGTCGAAAGAAATTTTAAGAACTTTTGAAAAACATAATATTACAATTCTTCGTGTAGGTTTGCACCCTTCTGAAGAATTAGTCGATGGAAAATCTCTTATTGCAGGTCCTTTTCATCCATCGTTTAAAGAGATGGTTATGACGGAAATTTGGAATGAAATTATCCTTAAAAATCTTAATCAAGCAAAATCAAAAAAAATAATTATAAAAGTTAATAGCAAGCAGTTAAATTATGCTGTGGGCTATAAAGGAAAAAACAAGAATCAACTTTTAGCAAAAGGTATTAACGTGAAGTTTGTTGGTGATTCAAGTTTTGAAAAATATCAGATAAATGTTAGCAATAATTGATTATAGAGCTCCCAAAAGTGTTATCAATTCACTTAGTAATTATGTGAATGATATTCTTTTATTTAACTCTGAAGGTATAACTTACAATTCAATTTCAGGGCATCCTGATATTTTTATCTATCAAGATAAATTAAATTTAATAATTGCACCCAACTCCCCAACTACACTTTTTGATTTTTTGAACAAACATAAAGTCAATTATCAAATTGGAAATTCAAATGTTGGCTATCAACTTAAAGATAGTGTACAATACAATTGTTTAAGCACAGATAAATATATAATTCATAAATCTGAGTTTACTGATAAAAAATTATTAGAAACAAATATTGAAAAGCAATACCTAAATAATCCACACGGATAAACACATTGTAGCTT
>JAQICK010000426.1 GCA_027858595.1 Melioribacteraceae bacterium | reverse complement strand
TTATGAAATAAGTATTTATGTATCAAAAGTATTTTCAAAAAAAAAGAAAACTGAAGAAGATGAATAAACCATAAATTGATTTTATATCTCCGCCCTGGATTTTTCCAAAGATTTTTGTTTTACCAACAAAATCAAGAATATCATCTTTAATTTGAAAAGCAATACCAAGATACTCGCCATAATTTTTCAAAGCTGTTATTTTTTCAACATCTGTTGTTGTACTACAAGCTCCGATTTCACAACATGTAGAAAGTAACGAAGCAGTTTTATCAGAAATTATTTTAAAATATGTTTCTTCCTCAATATCTAATTTTTTAGCTTTATAAATTTGGAGTAATTCCCCCTCGGACATTCTTTTAACTGTGTTAGTAATCGTCTTTAAGAAATCATAATCATCATTTTCAACTGCAATTAATAAACCTTTAGAAAGCAGAAAATCTCCAACTAGAACTGATATTTTATTTCCCCAAATTTTATTTAGTGATGGGAACCCCCTACGCTTCTCTGCTTCATCAACAACATCATCGTGAACCAGTGTTGCTGTGTGTAAAAGTTCCACAAGTGAAGCACCTCTGTAGGTTCTATCTTGTAACTTGCCATTTACTTTTGCCGAAAGCAAAACAAGCAAGGGTCTAATTTTTTTTCCTTTTTGAGATAAAATAAATCGGAGTGCATAATCGAGAATTTTCTTTTCGGATGTTAATTGCTCTTTGAAAAATATATTAAAACTAGCTAATTCACTTTTTACAGGATTTTGTAATTTTGTTAAATCTATTTTATTCATTGTATTTCATATTAAGCTGGGAGATAGAAAATCAATTTATTGTTTATTCATCTTCTTCAGTTTTCTTTTTTTTTGAAAATACTTTTGATACATAAATACTTATTTCATAAAGTAGAGCTAATGGAATTGCCAATAACACTTGTGCAACTGGGTCAGTTCCTGGAGTTAAAATCGCAGCTAAAATTAAAATAGTGATAATAGAGTGCTTTCTGTATTTTCTCATTATCTGCGGAGTTAATATTCCAATTTTTGATAATAGAAAAGATAACATAGGTAGTTCAAAAACCACTGCAGCACCCAACATTACAGATATAATAATTGAGAAATATTCTGCAATTGCAAAATTATTTTCAATTTCTGCAGAACCAAATTCGCCAGCAAATTTTAATGTAAGCGGAAGCATTATAAAATATGCAAATGCAACACCAGATAAAAAACAAATTGTAGAAAAAACAACGATTAAAGAGATGTATTTCTTTTCACTTTGTTTTAATGCAGGGGAAATAAATTTCCACATTTGGTAAAAAATATTGGGGATGCTTAATACAATTCCACCAATTATAGCTATTTGCATAAATAAAAATAACTGACCAAATGGTCGTAGGTTTTGTAAGTGAATATCAGCACGTTTAGCTGGTAATAGTAGTATTGAATCAACTAAAAAATCAATAAAGATCCATGTTACAATTGTTCCAATAAGAATCCCAATAATAGCATAAAGAAAACGCCAGCGCAATTCTTCAAGATGTTGAAGGAATGACATTGCACCTTCTTGCTCTTCCCCATCTTCTAAAAGATTTTCTTCGTTTTTAGCCAATTGATTTTACTTTATAATTTTGAATATAGTGGGAATTTGCTACACAATTCATTTACTTCAACTTTTATTGAAGCCAAAACGGATTCATTTTCATAATTACTAACAGCTTTATTAATAAATGAAGCAATTATTTCCATTTCATTCTCTTTCATTCCGCGTGTTGTCATTGCTGGAGTTCCAATTCTAATTCCACTAGTAACAAAAGGACTTTTAGTGTCAAATGGAATCATATTTTTATTAACTGTAATTCCCGCTAATTCAAGAGCTTTTTCTGTTTTCTTTCCACTAATATTTTTATTTGTTAAATCAACCAACATCAAGTGGTTATCAGTACCACCAGAAATAATATTAAAATTGCTATTCATTAGTTCAGATGAGAGCTTTTTAGCATTAAGCATAACTTGTTTAGCATAATCTGCAAATGAATTGTCTAGAACTTCTTTGAATGCAACGGCTTTTGCCATAATTATGTGCATTAAAGGTCCACCCTGAATACCTGGCATAACCATACTATCAAATAGTTCTGACATAGTTTTAAGTCTATCGCCTTTGTATGTCATAACTCCAATAGTATTTTCTCTATCTCTACCTTCCCCAATCATAATAACTCCACCACGAGGACCACGTAAAGTTTTATGAGTAGTTGAAGTTACAACATCGCAATATGGTAGTGGATTATTCAACAAACCTTTTGCAATTAATCCAGCTGGATGAGACATATCTGTCATTAGCAACGCACCAACTTTATCTGCAATTTCACGGAACTTAGCGTAATCCCATTCGCGAGAATAAGCACTTGCTCCAGCAATAATTAATTTTGGTTTTTCTTTAGTAGCAAGGTCTTCAATAATGTTGTAATCTAATTGTTGCGTGGTTTCGTTTAATGGATATCCAACCGCATTGTAAATTTGACCCGAGAAGTTCACAGGAGAACCATGAGTCAAATGTCCACCGTGATCTAAACTAAGCCCAAGAATCTTATCTCCTGGCTTTAGAAGAGCCATATAAACGCCCATATTTGCTTGTGAGCCACTATGAGGTTGAACATTTACGTACTCAGCATTAAATATTTCTTTTAAACGAGCCTTAGCAACTTCTTCAGCCATATCAACATATTCACAACCGCCATAATACCTTTTACCAGGATATCCTTCAGCGTATTTATTTGTTAATACTGAACCAGCAGCTTGTAATACTGCAGGAGAAACAAAGTTCTCGGAAGCAATTAGTTCAAGATTGTTTTCTTGCCTATCTAATTCTAATTTTAGAATTTCTAAAATCTCTTTATCATCACTTAAGTATTCTAACATAATTCTTCTACTCTTTAAAAAAAATTTATTTTACAGTAATTGAACGATTTATCCAACCGTAAGATTCACCTTCAATTTTTATCACTGCCCCAGATTTGAAATTTCTGAAGAAATAATCTTCTTTTTGAGGAACTGTATTCTTTAAAGCTTTAACCCTACCAGACGAAACAGCAGACATCGGTCCACCAATTCTTGCAGCTTTAACATATGTATCAGAAGCCAATTTATAAACACATTTATCCATAAATTCAAAACTTCCACTTTGACTAGCAGCTTGCTCATACAAGCCAGCTTCAACGTACAGAGGCATATCCCAAGGTTCAGCACTTGCTTTTGAGGCTTTTTGTAAATAAGAACGAGCTACAGATAATTGTCCTAGTTTTTTATAGATAGTTGCAATGCTAAAGTAGTTATCTCTGTTTTGAGGGTCTAATTCAATTAAAGTTTTATATGCTTTTATAGCGTCATCTGTCCGATCAGCTTTAATATAAAGCGAAGTTAACTTTGTCCAGTACGTTACAACTTCTGGATTTTTTTCTACTAAAAACTCTAAAGGTTCAATTGCTTTATCATACTGTTCTGCTTTGCCGCACATCTCGGCATATTTCCAAGCTTTTTCAAGATTATCTTTATCTAAATCCCAAGCTTTTTTCATAAATCCAACAAGTTGGTCCATGTCATCAGCTAGGCCATTAATTCTAGTAATCCAAAGTTCATTTTCTGGATCTTCTTCAGCAAGTTTCATGTAAATATCTAGAGCTTTAATTTTATACCCATTTTCCACTGTTGCATTTGCTGCATATAATAATCCTAATCTATCTTTGTAGTATGCATCTGCGTCTGGTGTTATTTCTAATGCATATATGTAAGCCTCAACTTTTTCTTGAGGACTAGCATCAGACCACTGCTCAATAATAAAAGCTTTTCTCATTACAAAATATTCTGGATTTTTAGCACCAACTTCAATAGCTCTATCGTACAATTTAATAGCTTGCACAGCAATCTGATTTTTTTCTTCTTCAGTTTTAGTTATAGTTTCAATTTTCCATTTAAAAATTTCTTCCATCTTTTTAAATGGTCGATATTTTAGAAATTGACTTGGATCGGTATCAATAACAATCCATCCATGAGGTTCTGCACTCTCAAAATCTTTATTTTTAAAAGATTCATAGAAAAGACTGAATTCGGCAATTAAATTAATTGGTTCTCCCTCTTGAGCATTTATTATTTGCACGCTCATTAGAAATAACAAAAGAGTTACTGTTATTAATTTTAAATTTTTCACTTTTTACTCCATTTATTCTATTTTTATCTATCTACTCTTGAAAACCACAACTCACCTAAAGTGAGTGAAAATGCAGCACTAAAAAATTGTTCTTTAATTAAATTGTTTTCAGTTGTTCCTCTAAGTCCAGCAGCAATAGAAAAATCTATTAAATTTATGTCGCCAAATGGAATAGTTACTCCACCGTGAACTGAATATTGATTTATGTTTATACCATCAAAAGTGTATTGAGTTTCCTCATAACTAGCACCCACACGAAAAGCCATTTGTTCAAACGTTGTAGGATGCATACCTAGTGATTTATTTTTATATTCAAAACCTACACTATATTTAGCTAAATCTTTAAGATTACTATCGTATTTACCATTAAACTTATACTCAGAGAAAGGTTGATAAACATAATCGAAAAGAATTAAATATTTTTTACTCCAAGAGTAACTTGCACCCAAAGTATATTTTGTTGGTAAAATAGTCTGTGTTTCACCTGATATGTTTTCTAACTCGCCAATAGAAGTTGTCGCAATTATTAAAGTATCTGTTGTTAAATCAGAAGTTATATTAGCAAGAGCAGATAATCTAAATTCAGATGAGTTAGAATCATTAAAAAGATTAATCAGATTTCCAGAAATAGCAGCAACCGTTGCACCTACACCTCTGTATTTATATTGAGTTTGGTAAGAAATATCATGAAAAGTAGAATTATCATCAAAATCTTGCGATGAAGTATAGTTGTTTGTCCCAGTATAATATTCAACTGAAGCCCCAAGTGAAGTATTTGTTGGTACTTTAAAAGATGTACCTAAAAAGACTTTTGAGATTGAACCCTTTCCAGAAAAAGACTCAGTATAGCCACCTAGGTTTTCATCTTCCAAGTTGTTGTTAATGTTATAACTAACGGCAGATACTGGTATTAATCCTAAAGCGACTGAAATACCAAGTTTTTTATATACAGGAAAACCAATTGTAAAGCCTGAGAAAATAACATTTGAATGAAAAGAACTTGAGTTAATATCGGAATAATTTGCACCGACATACTTTGCACTCAAGCTGAATCTTGTGAAATATAAGTTACTCCAACTAGCAGGATTGTAGCCATCTACGTAATCCCTATCAATCACAGCAGATCCAAGTCCACCAAATCCTAAACTACGTGCAGATGATGTATGGATTAAATCTCCAATGCCATAACGAGAATATATTTGACCACCTTGAGCAATTACTAAATCAAATGTGAGAAAAAGTAACAGGACTATGTAATATTTTTTTTTATTCATTATTCTCAATTTTTGATGTATAAATAATTTCTAAGTAAGGTCTAAGTGTTATATCTGTTTTTTCGCTTCCAGAAATTGCAATTTTATTAACTGTTTCGACCTCATCTAACAAATGAAGTTTCATACCATTATTACCATTTGACAACCATTCTTGGACAAAGATTGTTATATCTCCGCTATAAGATAAAGTGTCAAAATCTAAAAGAATTCCGGCATAGCTTGTATTTAATTCTGATGTTTCATAATCATTTAACAAAAGCACCCCAATAAAATCAGAAGGAACAGTACTCACATCAGATTCAGTTTCATCAACAAATAATTTCAAAGTAGCTTTATTAATAATTGAATAATCCGGAATCTTTGAAACATCTATAAAAAGATCCGACCTGATAGGAATTCCACCTTGGACGAATATATTCTGATTATTTGAAGTTGGCATCTCACCCAAAACAACATGAGCATCTGAAGTAACTTCAACAGTTAAAGTATCAACAAAATTACCTGGAACCTCTACAATCATTTTTAATCTTGTTAATACAGTATCATATTGTGTGGAAATTGCTGGAAACCCTAATATTTTATCAGTAGCACTTGAATAATTAAAGTAAACACCAAAATTTTCTTCTTGAGTTTCATTTGCTGATAAACTTAGCCAATTAGTCACTAAATCTTTATCAATGTCAAAAGACATAATTATGGAAGTATCCCCTACTGATTGGTGATTAGAACTGATATCATCTTCATTATATGTTAATAGTTCAAATTCATTTTTGCCAAATTCTAAAGAATTCCAATCATTAGTTATTTCATGAACAGTATATTCAAATGTGTTGTTTTCATCACCATAGGTAAAAATAGGTTCCAACTCTATAACAGCACTATTAAGAATTAGGCTATCACCTAAAATTGCTTCCTTAATAGAATCAGGAAAAAACATATAAAACTTCATTAACATTGTTGATTCAACATTTCCATTTTTTCCTAAAAACATTTTGGAAGAACTTGAAAGAGCTAAGGTATCAGTATCATAAAATTTTGATTTTTGTTGAAATGATGAATCTATACTATTAATCATAAAAACATTTATCAAATCTTGGTCTGGTAAAAGATTTGAGCCCAATGATGTTGGGTCGTCATCACAACTAATAAATCCAACAACAAAAGTTAAAATTAAAAAAAACAAAACGAATCTATTAAGCAAAAGAGTTACCTCCAGTAAAATCAGCAATTATTGAATTGCACACATTTAAAAAATTTCCAACTACAAAAT
>JAQICK010000008.1 GCA_027858595.1 Melioribacteraceae bacterium | reverse complement strand
AAACAAATTGCACTTAATTTAAGTATTCCAATTAAAGATGTTCAAAATGCCAAGAAACGCATAATAAGAAAAACAAAACAGATTTTTATAAAAATAGAATCGATTAGAAAGACTATATAAATCAACAATACATGTTGTAATAATTTTGAGAATTTATAACAACCTAGAAAAGCAAGTTATAATTATTGATTAAATGCTGATATAGTAAAATCATTTTGAAATAAACAATTTACATATGGTTTATTTGGGGTAATGAAGGGAGATACGTGGTGAATATTGCTAGAGCAAATTATATAAATTTTTTATATGATTCTGCTGAAGAAAATATTGTAGAAACAAAAAAAGAGTTAGTGAACGCTGGATTAAATCCAAGTAAATTTCAAACAAGGATTGAAGATCTTGTTGCTGAGTTGAATGCTAGAACTAAAATTGAACACGGTAAAAAATTAAAAGAGCTTTATTGTAAAATTAAAGCTGGTTTTAAAGAAAAATCAGATTATACGAATTATGAAAACATCCCAACTGATTTAGGACTTGCTTTTAGAAATATAGGTGATCGGTTGTCCTCTGAGGAAATTGAACAAATATTGATGGACGATATGTTGTTGGATGAACTGATTGAAAGATTGAGTGATTGAGTGAACCCGCTGGAATAAAAGAATCAGAAACATTCCACGGGACAGGTTGAGTGATCCCAATGGAATATAATCCAGGTGGAATATGGAAAGATGCCACAATAGAATATGGAAATGCAAGGCATTTCATGGGGCAGGATGCCATGTGAAATAGAAAAATAAAATAATTTCACGGGGCAAGCATTTCACTGGGCAGGCTTGCGACTTTTATCTTGATTCTTAAATCTTTTTCCTAGAGATTTGCCGGAAAATATTATTGTAAAAATTTAAGGTTTATAAAATGAATCCCTTCAAGTATGGTAAAATAGTTACCGGTGAACACTTTTATAATAGAATTGATGAACTTAAGCGAATTTTAGATACGCTTGAAGGGGGCAATAATCTTGTTTTATATGCACCGCGTAGATATGGAAAGACTTCTTTAGTAAAAAGAGCTTTTGAGGAACTAGAGAAAAAAGGCTTTACAACTGTTTATATCGATTTTATGAGCATATACTCTCGTGAAGTTTTTATCAAAAACTTTTCCAATGCAATTGTTGAAAAAAAAAGTTCTTCTATTGAAAAAACAGTTAAAAAGGTAGCCACGCTAATTAGAGGAATAGTTCCTTCGGTATCATTCGATAATGTTGGTAATCCACAATTTTCATTTTCGTGGATAGAGGGTAATGATAAAGAAGCCACACTGGAAGATGTAATAAATTTACCGGAAAAATTTGCTGCAAGTAATAATAAATGGATTATTGCTTTTGATGAATTTCAAGAAATAACAAAATTAAATGGTGAATCGTTCGAAAAACTGTTACGTAGTTTAGTACAAAACCATAAAAATGTATCATATATATTTTTGGGTAGCAGAACACATTTGCTTAAAGATATGTTTTCTAATAAAAATAGGGCATTTTATAATTCTGCAATGCTAATGAATATAGGTGCAATTAGCATAAATGATTCCACAGAATATTTAATTAGAAGATTTGCTCTTGATAAAATTGAAATTTCAAATGAAATTGCAGAATATTTGATTAAAATGGTTGATTCCATTCCTTATTATATTCAGTTTATTGCTGCTGAGGTTTGGCAGCAAGTAATTAATAACAATTCCTCTGTTAAAAAGTCACATATTAACGAGGCTATTAAGACGGTTATTGAACTAAAGGCAGATTACTTTTGGGAATTAACTCTAAAACAGACTAATTATAGAAAAAAAGTATTATTTGCTTTGGCTTCTTCGGTAACTGAGCTTTTTTCTCGAGATACTGAAAAGAGTTATAACATTGGCCCAAGTTCTACAACTCAAAAAGCAATTGCTTCCTTTATTGACGAAGGAATAATTGAGCAATTTGGAAACAGTTATGAATTTTCCGATCCATTTTTCAAAATGTTTCTGAAAGCAAATTTATAATTACCCCACAAGGCGTTACGCTTCAAGGCGTAATCAGATTTGTAAAGGATTTAACCACTGAGGACACGCCCCGATGGAATATAAAACAATGACGTCATTCCATAGGGCAGGAAACACTGAGAAAAACGCCATTCGCGTATTAGCGGCGATTGTTTTATTTTTTTGTTTCTTGAATCTTTTATCTTGTCTCTTTTTGATTAAACCCCTTAGTGCCTTAGTGGTTCGTCTTTTGTCTTTGCTAAAATCCTTGGTGTCTTAGTGGCAAGTCTTTTGTTTTTTTCTTTTATTCTAAACCCATTCGTGCATTCGCGGCTAATATTTTGCCTTTGTTCTTTTTCCTTGTCTCTTTTTGATGAAAAATTCTTAGCGTCTTTGCGTCTCTGCGGTTTTCTTTTGTCTTGAATCTTGTTTCTTTTATCTTGGGTAAAAATATGACGCCAGCGGAAAGGGCTAAAGAGTTATTAAAAATTTATTGTATTGATTCACCAGAAAAATTGGTTCTTGAGGATATTGCTTTTGCTGAAAATTTGATTGTTGATGAAGAGGATTTAACTAATTGTTTAGGGAAAATACAGTTTAAAAATGATTTGGCTTTAATTAAGATAAGCAGTAATATAAGTGACCCTGGACAAAAGAAATTTACTTTGGCACATGAAATGGGACATTATTTTAATGAAAAAGAGATAAGAAATTCAATTTTTTACGCATGTACTTATAAAGACATTAACACGTATAATTTTAATAAAAAATTTGAAACAGATGCAAATGAGTTTGCATCTGAGCTCTTAATGCCAACAAGCTGGTTTGCAAATGCAACCAAAAGAAGACCTCTTAATTTTGAGTTGCTAAAAGAAGTGGCGGCACAATTTGGTACTTCACTTACAGCAACAGCTATTAAGTATGTTAAACATGGAGCTTACCCAGCTGTTCTTGTATTAAGCAAGAACGGAATTGTTGAATGGAGTTTTGTAAATGAAGCATTTCCTTACTCATGGTTAAAAAAGGGCTATAAAGTAAGAAAAGAATCTTCTGCCTTTGATTATTTTGCAGGAAAAGAAATGCAGTTGTGTGATGATATTGTGCCAATTCATACTTGGTTTTCTGATGACTTTAATTGTCCAGACGTTGGGGAGCTTAATGAACAGAATGTTGCAATGCCGAGTTATAATTCTGTGCTTACTATTTTGTGGGAAGTTTGAAGGGGAAAATAGGGAATGTAGGATTTTGGGGAATAGTGGAAAGACGGAAAGATGTTGGAAAACCCCTTTGTGTCTTGTACTGCTGGAGATCTCTCACCCAAAGAACGAGGTTCGAGATGACAAATATTTTTAATCTGCTGGATGACATATGGTTTTTTGATGAAAATCCTTTGCGCCCTTGCAACTTTGCGGTTCATCTTTTGTCTTGAGTCTTGTATCTTTTAACCTAGGAAAATTACAATAAAAGAGTTTTTTAATAAATTTATAATAATAGGACTTATAGCTGTCTTTGGGAAGATTATCCCAATGGCACTTCCCTATCTTTTAAGCTCTGAAGAGTATTTCGACTTTAATAGCGAATACTATATTTTTAGTTTGTTGGTTGTTCTAACTGGATTTGGGTTTGAATTCGCTTATTATCGGTTTCCAACAAGTTTGTTGAACTTGTTAAAAATGCTTGTTTTAAATAGTGCAATATTTTTAACAATATTATATTTTGGTGGGTTAATTAGAAGAATTGGCCTCAATTTATTAATTATAGTATTAACTGCTTTTGCATTTATTATTGTAAATATTTTTCAGTTCACGCTTTTGTTTAACAAGCAAAAGAAAAAATATTTTATTTTTAGTCTTATCTTTTATTCAATCTTTTTGCTTTCTATACCAGTCCATTTTTTATTTGGAATTCATTTCTTTTATTTGTTTGCTCTTTTCGCTGTTTTGGGTTTTATTTTAGCAATTTTATATGTTTACAAGGCACCGGAAAATTCCAAAATAAAAGTGAATAAATATTACCAGTTTGGATTTAATGCTCTTATAATTAATGGTTTTATAACTTTAGTTCTTTCAATAAATCATTTAACAGCAAATATTTTGTTTGAAAAAGGGACTGCCAATACGATAATAATAGCTTGGATGTTCACAATGCCTATCTTACATGCAGGGAATATTGCTGAAAAGGTTTTTTATAATTCTGGTCACCTTGTGACAAAATATAAAAAATGGGTTGCTTTTCTTTTTGTTGGAATATCAGTTTACATTTTGGCTTTTTTCTTAGCATTAGAATTTGTACCAAGCCTTTTCCCCAAAATGATTGTAAAGGATTTGTTTTTTAGTACTTCTATTTTTCTGTTGCCTGCTCTTGGAATTTATGCAATATTTAATGCTCCGTTAAATGCATTTGTTTTTAAGTATTTAAGAGCCAAACAGCAAAGGTTTATTACTGTTTATCTTGGAAGCACAATTGTACTGCTATACTTCTTAAGTATTTATAATCTTAATAGTGGGATAGAAGCAGAGAATTTATTGTTGAAGTCGTTAGGGTTTTTTGCAATACCAATTATTGTTAAATTTATTGCTGTTAGTCGGGTTATAAAAAAAAGAAGAATAGCACACTTCGACTCCGCTCAGTGCAAGCGCGGATTGAACGGATCTGACAGATAAGAACGGATAGAAAGAGAGATTTACTTTCAGTGAGCTCGCAAGCTCGGTTCTCCACCGAAAAGATGGTGTTCGGAATGACAAGCGTTTTTTAGTTGAAACTCCTTAGCGTCTTAGTCTTTTGTCTTAAATCTTTTATCTTGTTTCTTTTTCCTATGAACCTCTTTCGTGCCTTTTGCCTATAGCATTCCTTTGGAAGTGGCTAATTTTTGTCTTACCTTTTTTGAGAAAAAACAAATTGAGTGCCTTTATATAAATGAAAAACGAAATAATTATTTATCAAGCTGATGAGCTTTCTGCACGATTGGAAGTACGAATAGAGGAAGAAACTGTTTGGTTGAATCGGCAGCAATTATCAATGTTGTTTGGCAGAGATGTAAAAACAGTTGGCAAGCACATAGCAAATGTTATAGAAGAGGAACTCAAAGGTTTTTCAGTTGTCGCAAAATTTGCGACAACTGCTTCTGATGGTAAAGTCTATCAGGTAGAATACTATAATTTAGACATGATAATATCTATTGGTTATCGAGTAAAATCAATATAAAGCCTCAAAAATAATGACAAATGCTGAAATAATAATATATCAATCAGAGAGTAACTCAACTAAACTTGATGTTAGACTTGAGCAAGAAACGGTTTGGCTAACTCAAGCTCAGATGGCAGAACTTTTTGATACAACACGCAATAATATTACGCTTCATATTGGTAACGTATTTAAGGAAAAAGAACTAGAAAAGTTTTCAGTTAGTAAGGATTCCTTACACACTGCCAAAGATGGGAAAAATTATAAAACTAAATTTTATAATTTGGATGTGATAATATCTATTGGTTATCGTGTAAAATCACAGAGAGGTATTCAATTCCGCATCTGGGCAAATAAAGTGCTAAAAGATTATTTGTTAAAAGGTTATGCCGTTAATAAGCGTATGGATAGAATTGAAAATGATGTACATTATTTGAAAGAAAAAGTTAATGAATTTGATTTGCAGATTAAAACAAACCTGCCCCCAAATGAAGGTATCTTTTTCAACGGGCAGGTTTTCGATGCTTATGTTTTTGTAACTAATCTCATTAAAACAGCAAAAAAATCCATAGTTTTGATTGATAACTATGTTGATGAGACTGTGCTCTCCATGTTATCAAAACGTAAATCTGGAGTGCAAGCAACTATTTTCACTTCTAAATCAAAAAAGCAAATAAAACTCGACTTGCAAAAGCACAATCAGCAATATCCAAACATAACCATTAAACAATTTAATAAATCGCACGATAGATTTTTAATTATTGATAACCATACGATTTACCATATAGGTGCTTCTCTAAAGGATTTAGGCAAAAAATGGTTTGCATTCTCAAATATTAATTTAAATGCTTCAGAAATACTTAATAAATTAGAGCACGATTCAATTGAGGTTCCAAATTAAATTGCTTCTCGGAAACCTTGAATCTTATATCTTTTCCCTTGACTTTTTTCTATGAAACTCTTTAGTGTCTTGGTGCCTTCTGCCAAAGGCATTCTCAGTATGAGTCCTACTGACCTTCGGAAGTGGCGTATTTTTTCTTTTGTAACTATAAAAATTAAATCAGTGCAAATCTGCATAATCTGTTAAATCTGTGGTCTATCTTTCTAAAATAAACAAATATCTTTTTGAAGAATTATATATAATTCCTCTTTTAATTTTGGTTGCATCATTTAATTCTTTTCCATTATTAAAAAATGTATACGTGTTCTTTCCCATTCTGGGAATAGTTTTTCTTTTTGTTAAAAGAACTGAATTATTAAAATTGCTGCAAAATAAAAGCTTAACTTTTGTTTTATATAGTTTCCCATTGTGGGCTGCAATTACTTCATTTTGGTCTTTGGAACCTAGGACCTCGTTATTTAGAGCCGTGTATATAGGTTTTGTTTTAACTGTTGCCTTACTTGCTGGTACGCTTTGGTTTAAGAAAAAAGAAAATTTAAATTTTCTAATTCCAGTA
>JAQICK010000074.1 GCA_027858595.1 Melioribacteraceae bacterium | reverse complement strand
CTTTTTTGTAATTTTCATCTGCGGTCTCCTTTCTTTTTAGAAGTTCATTTTTCCACCTTACTAATATAAGGTGCTAACTAATTAAAGAATGTGAGACCGTTTCTTAATTTACCGACAGATTCTCTATTTTGTAGAGACTCTAATACATTTGAAAGTTTCTATTGCTGAAGTTATAAAGTAAAAATATTCTGAATAGGTAGAATTATAGAATTTTGAGAGCAATTAAAAAAAATCAAATTTCATTCCTCCAAACCATCTTGCAAAGAGATTATATATAAATGCTTCAACAAGTCCCAACAAAAATCCAAACATTGCAAAAATAAGCGGCATTCCTACAAGTGCTCCAAAGGCAAGCACAGTACCAAAACTAAGTCCAGGCGTACATGCGTCTTCGGATGAGACCCAGCCAATACTAACTAGTACGTCTATAATCAGTCCACCAAATGAATATAATATCCCAACAATTAAACCTAAAAATGTTGCTAGGATAGCTTGAAATTTAGCGAATGAAAAGATGTTTATTTTTTTTACTTTTGCCATATTCTCACCGTATTAAAAATCAAAAAATATCAAGGCTGTCTCAAAAGTAAGACATGTTAGTGCAAATCCAACGCCTTTTTTTGTGAACCTCTGCAATGGGGTAATCTTTCAAAGATTGCTTCGGGATAAAACTCCTCGCAATGACTATTAGAGAAACTTTTGAGATAGCCTCAGTAGTTCTCGACGGCAACTAAAATAACATCGCTTACGGCGGACAAATAGATAGTCTAGTTGGGTAAAAAAGACTCTTATTCTTCTTCACTATTTAGAAATGACAAATGCTCTTTAACAAACTCAACATATTTATCACTTTTAAATTCAAACCATTTATCTCTATATTCATTTTCATCATCAATAATATCTTTAAAATTTCTAAATGGTTTAGAAAGCCTCAAACCCAATTCCAATTTCTTTCTCAATTCCTCATCTTCAACACTAATTGTAAAATCATCCATTATCTGAAATGATTTTTGTGAATCCATCCGCTCAAATAGAAAATACATATCTCTGTTTTCTTCTATCTCATTAATATCTTCTTCCCAAAGCTCTTCATCTGAGTCCCAATGTGAATCAAAGTCAAGAATTGTTTTTATCTCTTTTGTTTTTTTGTGAACATAAACTTTCATTCCACTATCCAAGTCGTTAGCTATGGATTTAATTTGTTTGTCTGTAAGTTCCATTTTGTTACCACTCCTCAAATGTTTTTTAAAACTGTTGTCGAGTACCGTTGAGGTTGGCTCAGAGGCCTCGGTTGCACAAAAAATATTGCCTTTTTATCTCAGTAATATCATCTTTTTTATTTCAGAATACTTTCCACTTACGATTTTATAATAATAAATTCCACTAGAAAAATTGCTTGCATTAAACTCAATATTGTGTGTGCCAGCTTGCTTATGCTCGTCTAGCAACGTAGCTACTTCCATTCCTAGAGCATTAAATACTTTTATTTCTACATTACTTTTAACTGGAATTGAAAACTCTATTTTAGTAGTTGGATTAAATGGATTTGGATAGTTTTGCATAAGAGAGTAGCTATCTAAAATATCTCCTTTCGTATCTATTCCAGTTGTTCCTGAATAACTATATGCGAACATTCCATCATTCTTAGTTACTAAAAGTATTGTACCATCAGAACCAATGGCTACACCATATGCAAAAGTATAACTTTCATCATAACTGTGAGCAGTATTTGTGAAAGAACTTCCATCATAGTTATACGAGCGTAATCCATCAAGCCAATTTGCTATAAATATTGTACCTTCAGAGTTGACACTAACTCCATAAGCCAATGCATCATTATCAAGAATATGAGCAGTATTTGTGAAAGAACTTCCATCATAATTATACGCACGTAATCCATCACTCTGATTTGCTAAAAATATTGTGCCATCAGAACCGATGCATACTCCTTGTGCATCCCCACCATTATCAATATGTGCAGTATTTACTAAAGAACTTCCATTATAACTATACGTGCGAAGACCATCCCAATCATTTGCTACGTAAATAGTACCATTGGAATCTACTGCTACTCCATGAGCTGCACCATCTTCAACATCACCATGAGCAGTGTTTGTGAAAGAACTTCCATTATAACTATACGCACGAAGGCCATCGCTACCATTTGCTAAAAATATTGTACCATCTGGATCGACACACACTTCATTTGCATACCCATTATCATTTATATGAGCAGTATTTGTGAAAGAACTACCATCGTAGCTATATGCACGCAATCCATCATCATGATTTGCTATAAATATTGTGCCATCTCGACCGACCGCAACTCCTAACGCATAACCACCATTATCAATATGAGCAGTATTTATGAAAGAACTACCATCATAACTATATGCACGCAATCCATCACTCCAATTTGCTAGAAATATCGTACCATCGGAACTTACAGCTACTCCGTGAGCTTGACCACCATCATCAATTTTATTTATTTTATTAAATGAATGTGGTTGTGCATAGTTATTAATTATCACAACAAAGAACATTAAAAAAACTTTTCTCATGGCTTTCTCCTTTTTTTTCACAATGTATTTTTAGGTTGTATAACGGCTGATGCATAAGCGATGCAGTTTTAACACCTTAAAAAACGCTTACACTACAACCTTTAATTAATTTAAAACCTAACTAATTTGAACTACCTTTGTTTTACTAAAACTTTTTATACGCACAAAAATTACGAAAGAACCGAGCGTAACTGCGGTCGCCTTTGATGTACTGGTTAGCTATGTTTAGAGACAAACCCTTTTTTTGTTATGCACTGTTTTTTCAGTTCAGTATATTTTCAATGACGGAAATCATTGTATTGAATTCTCCAACTTCAATAGGATTTTCTTCATTTTCTGTCCCATTGTGCATTTCTCCACCTGAGACTCTTCCGTGAATAGTTTCTAAATTATCAATGATCTTATTATCATTCTTTAATTTTTTAAGTTCACTCCAAGCTATTCTACTATTTTTATTGCTATATTTTGTCGGTAGTTGATTATTAAAAACCACTTCGTCTATTACGCATTCAACTGATTTTCGTAACAAGCTCGCTACTTTAAGTTCATCTTCAAAAGGGGATTTACTTAGAAGATTTTTTGCTGTCAATATATGTTCTTTTGCTTTGTTTGATTTATAGTTAGTCAAAATACCTTTTGCATTTTGTCCTTCACTACTTACTTGATAAACCCTTATATGTTTACCTTTTGATTTATTACAATCAGAAGCAATCGTTTTACAAATATGATTTCCTTTTGAAGTTTCAAATGCATCAAGAAACAATCTGTTATGATTAAACAAAATAACTTGATTATCTATTTTTAATAATCTTTGTGCAAACTTTCCAGCTATTTTATGGTCAAGACTATTAACAGGGTCATCTAAAATAATTGGATTCTTGCTTTTTTGAATTTTTATTTCTGCAATAAATAGTGCTAAGGCTACGGCTTTTTGTTCACCCTCGCTTAATATTGCTTTAATATCATTGTTTTTTGAGAGAGTAAGTTTAGTGCTTGAAGTTCCTTTTCCACCTTTTGCATCCTCAATTTTTACATTTAAGTTTTTATAGCCGAGAGAATTTAATTCATCAGTAAAATATTGTTTGAGTGTTTCTGTCAATAAAACATTATGGGCTGTCTTTGAAAGTGTTGTAATTTTAGTCGTATTTATTTTAGATGTTTTATTTTTAAACCTTTTTTCTGTCTCATCAATGTCAAACCAATTTTTAATATTTTCTTTCTGTTTGCCTATAGATTCATTTTCTTGAAGTAGTTTTAGTGATTTTTCTAATTCTTCAATTTTGCTGGCTTTTTTTGTATTATCATCTGATAATTTATCTATTTCCGTTTCTATAGCATTAGATATAGAATTTAGTTTTGCAGTAATATTTGTAATAT
>JAQICK010000377.1 GCA_027858595.1 Melioribacteraceae bacterium | reverse complement strand
GTATGAAATGCATCAGCTTAGGGCAATTTCGGACATTAATAAATTTGGGATTTATGTCTGGGATTTTGAAGGGGACAAATGGAATAAAAAAATAAGCGAGCAAGAAGTTGAAAAATTCGTTAAAAAATCTTTAAAAGGGGCAGGCATTAAAACTATCAACTTCTCTGATGCTCGAGTATTAAAAGGTGCTCCAAATTTGGAAGTATCAATTAAAGTAGATGAAAAAGGGGAAAGCGGAATCTTTGCTTATTCTGTAATTATGCGTTTTATCCAAGATGCAAAACTTGTTAGAAATAATATTTTAAACTACGGTGCAATTACTTGGGAGCGTGACGATGTTGGATTTGCTCCAAAAGCAGATTTGGATTTAGAATTGAAAATATCAATAAACTCACTAATAGATGAATTTATTATTGATTATAAAAAAGTGAATTAAATAATTTTACAAAATTTTCATCTCTAAAGCCGCTCTCATCTGAGAGTGGCTTTCTTTTTGTTGTCAAATCGATCATACATTTCAAGCATATTTTTGTAGTCTTTACTAAGAGTTGTATCAAATATTGTCTCTTCACCTTTAACTATTCGTACTGCTTTATCTACTCTTTCTTTTCCAAAAATGTTAAATAGTGATTCTTCATATTCTTCCCAAACCAAATTTTCATCATCCATTCGGAGTAATTCTGCAACTATGTGTCCTAACTTATTAGTTCCTAATTCTAATGACATAAGAGCCTCATCAATGTTGCCAAGAATGAGATGCATTTGAGCTTTAAACTCCAACATAGTAAAGCTTTCCTCGAAAATTACACCAATATATTTTTCGACGTCTAACCTTTCATCCAGAGAGTCAATAGCATCTATAATATCTTCTGGGTCGAATTCCTCAAAATGCAGGACCATATTTCGTATCCATTTACCACTGTTTCTGTTGTTGTATATTAAATCGTCTATTGGATAAACTTCAGAAACTTCAGGAACAATCATCTGGCATGAATAAAATCCCAAATAATTATATTCTCTTAAATACATCTTTTTGCTCATTTCATCAAGAATATCAGCAAGATATTTGTATTCTTCCTCGCTTCCTTCTCCTTTATATTTCCACGGTGTGTAATCAAAACTTTTTGTGGAACTCAAAAATCCAAATCCAATTTTTCCATTAGAATCGATAAAATGAGATTCAAGATTGGAACTATCCGCCACAAGATTCATGTCAAAAGTTGGAGTTTCAAAAGCATCCAGATTTTCTAATCCACGTCCTTGCATTAATTCTGTCATAGTTCGCTCAAGTGAAACTTCTAATATTGGATGTGCACCAAAGGAGACAAATAGCGATGAGTTTTTTTGGTTAATTAGTGAAATAGCAGTAACAGGATATTGTCCACCCAAAGATGCATCAAGAACTTCAACAATATATCCTAACTTACGCAATGCCAAAACATCAGCGTTCAATCGTTTAAAAGATTCTACAATTTCGTTTGGAAATTTTGGAAGAGCATATCCGTTTTTAATAATCTCTATTTTTACATAACGCTCAAAAATTTCACTTAATGCCTGAACTTGAGCTTCCTGTGGAGTATTTCCAGTAGCTAAACCGTTGCTTACATAAAGATTACTCAAAATATTAAGCGGAAAATATACGATATCTCCGCTAGACTTTTCGGTAAAAGGAAGAGCAACTATTTTATCTTCGTAATCACTATTGTAATCAACTAAATCTTCATCCGTAAGCTCCCCGTTAGGATTATAGACTTTGAGCAATTCATCATTTAAGTAATTTCCACCAAACTCAAAAGCAACTTCATCGGGATAATATTTTCGATTTGGAAGGTGGAAATCTATGAAAAAGTTATTGGTCTGTAGCCGTTCAATATATTCACCCAAAGCACTAGCCATTGAGGCATCAGATAAAATTCCCTTTCCGTTGGAATAAATATGTTTTGGTGCTTCAACCGATGCAAGATTAACAGAATAACAATGTTCTAGTGGATGTTTTTCGTGCGAAAAAGTAGTTTCGCAACCAACATCCTCTAATG
>JAQICK010000412.1 GCA_027858595.1 Melioribacteraceae bacterium | reverse complement strand
CTTTCGCTCACTGAGATTCCCAATAAAAGCATTCGGGAATGACAGTTACTCCAACGATTAAATATTCTTTGTGCTCATCATATTTTCAATCTTCCGATTTAAATACCCAAAATTCGCCAAACATGAAATTTGAAACCATTCCCAAAAATATTCCGGCAAGGTTTGCAATTAGATAATAAATATCGAACACATTTGTAAGCAATAGGAGAGTAACATAATTTATTAAAGCACCAAGAGATGCCGACAAGTAGTAACGCCACAAACCATGGAAGAAACTGTGTTTCCGAATATGCTTGTTTTCGTTCCAAGTCCAATAATTATTTAATAAAAAATTTGAAAAGACTGCAGTACCAATTGCAAAAATTGGAGCAATAGCAAGAGGAACACCAAGCACACCTTTTAAAAGCCAAAGCACACTAGTGTTTACAGCTATTCCACTTGTTCCCACAATTCCAAATTTTATAAACCGAATTATAAAATTCTTATCTATTCTGTCCATTATAGTTTTTAGCATAATAACAAATTATTTTTCTTGCTGATTTTCCATTCACAAATTTATAGTCAAAAGTTTTCAATTCCACTACTGAATCAAAATATTGTTTTATTTCACTCAAATCATTTTTATATTCTGTTCTGTTACTACGAACATAAATTGCATCTTTCCCAATTAAATTAGTTGGAATTCCCCAGTAGTCAAACTGTAACGCCCGCTTGCCGTATATATTTTCGGCGTAGGTGTTTTGCTGGTCTGGTAAATAGAATTTTATTAACGATGCAGCTTTATAGCCATTACTGAAAATAAAAACTTTCTCATTTCCTCCGTGCTGTTGTTGAATTTCATAGACTTTCTCTGCCGCATCTTCCCAACCACTCCAAGTGTTTCCGTTGCCAAGTGGAATGTTTGGAACAACCATTACTAAATGTCCCAATGACACTAAAACTATCGATGACCAAATACCAACTTTAATTAATTTGGTTGGATTCAAAAATGAGTTCGAATAAAGAATTACAGTTATTGCAATTATTGGAAGAAATCCAGGCAGTAACCAATTCATTTTTACAAGCGATGTTAAACTTACAAATGTGAAACCGCCAACAATTACAATAGCACTCCAAAAGTATAGATGCAGATTTTTCTTTGCTTTCCAATCTATGATTACTGTAGAAAAACTTTTAAACAGATAAACAAAGAGCAATGGAGTAAGCATAAAAAGTTGGCTGCCTAAAAGCTGAAGAATATAAGTGATTCGTAACGACCTTACTGTGTCTGCTCTTTCGGCTGATTGAAAAAGAAACGAAGCCCATCCTCGCTCGTAATTCCAAAAAATTACTGGAGCAAAAATTGCAAAACCAATAATAATAGCTAAATAAGGATATGGCGAGATTAATTCTTTTCTGTGTTTTGAAGAGAAAAGGAAGAAGAAAAATATTGCTCCAATAATTGCAACAGCAGTGTATTTGCTCACTAATCCAAACCCTAAAGCAATGCCAGCAAGGAACCACCAGTTTTTGTTTTCTGTAATCAATCTCTCTTGAACAGCATAGACAACGAGCAACCAAAAGAAAATCAGAGGAGTATCAGGCACAATTGTTATTGCATAAACATGTGCAAACAGTGTTAGATTCAATAATATTACAGAAAGAAATGCTAGTGTATTTGGATCTTTACTCTGAAGATAGTTTTCAATAAATCGCGAAACAGTTTTATAAAGCAGAAGACTAGTGAGTAAATACCACACAACAGCCAGAAACTTTACACCAAAAATATTATCACCAAAAATATTAGTTCCAAACCAAATTGAATAAGCAGCCATTGGCGGATGATCGAAATACGACCAATCTAAATTTTGTGAGTAAAACCAGTAATATGCTTCTTGCGGTGTAATAGGAATGAAAAACAGATAAACTAATTTAAAGGCAAATAGGATTCCAACAAATTTATAAAAATTGTTTTTAGATGATAGAAATGTTTCGTTGAAAATCAAAGTTAGTCCTTTAACAAAAAATGTTATCCATCAATTTGTTTAATAATCGTAAGAATCTCTTTATCGGAAATAGTTGTAATCTGGGATTTGTCATAAATTGACAGAAGATAAAGTTCGTTTATTTTTTCTTCTTTTATAAAAATCACTTCAAGATGGGTTATTATTCTCACGCCACCACTTTTTCCTTTCCCTTTACTCTTAACAGCTAGTCTAATTTTGAATGAATTGTTCCCAAGTGAAACACCCATCTGGGGGGTTTCTTGTAACTCGACTTCTAATTTTATCAATTCATTTTTTAGAGATTTATATTTCTTTAATAATCTTTTTGTCTGCTTCAGAAAACTATTTGTGATATTAACATTAGTTTTCATCTAAAAATTCTCTAAGAGTTGTTTACTTTCAATTTCCTTGTTTTATCAAA
>JAQICK010000261.1 GCA_027858595.1 Melioribacteraceae bacterium | reverse complement strand
ATCAGCTTCTTCATAATAAATGAAGTTAGTTCCTATATAATTCGTTTTTAACTTTATATCCATTTCTTCAATTACAAAGCTAGATTTTGACATAGTATTTCTCCAGAATAAAATTGTATATGTGGCATTGATTATGCCATAATTGCAAAAAAATGTTTTTTTGTCATGAATAGTGACAAAAACATCAACATCCAGTTTTTCGTTAATAAGTTGTAACTTGTTGTAAAACAATCTGTTATGAAATATTTAGGTTGTGGCACATGCTTTGTACTAGTAGTGCAAAGTTAAAAGTCTAAAAAATAAGGAGAAAATATAATGACACTCGTTAGATTTAAGCCAGTTAGAGAATTTGATAACATAAATAATTCAATTCAAAAATATTTTGATGATTTCACAACTATGAAATCTTCTTTTAATACAGATAGCTTTTCGCCAAAATTTGATGTAAGCGAAAAAGGAAATCAGCTAATTATTGATGCTGAAATTCCAGGTGTTAATAAAGAAGATTTTAAAATAACATTGCAAGATAACATTTTAACTATTCAAGGCGAAAAGAAAAATGCATCTGAAGAGAATGAAAGAAAATATTTTATAACTGAAAGAAGCTATGGCTCATTCAATAAAAGTTTTACTTTACCAGAAGAAGTTGATTCGGATAAAGTAAATGCAAAATTTAATAATGGTGTTCTCTCAATTATACTTGATAAAGTAGCAGAACAAGCGCCAGTAGAAAAAATAATTGAAGTAAAATAAAGAAGAAAAGATAGCCGCGAATGCACGAATGAAAATGCGGTAGAATACACAAATAAAAATTAACAAATAAAATATGCAACAGAATATTAGTTGCTCAAAAAAAACGGCTTGCCTTGAGCTTGTCGAAAGGAGAAAATTATGGGAAAAATTATTGGAATTGATTTAGGTACAACAAACTCTTGTGTATCTGTAATGGAAGGGAATGACCCTGTTGTTATTCCAAATTCGGAAGGTGGAAGAACAACTCCTTCAATTGTTGGTTTTACAAAAAATGATGAAAGATTAGTTGGACAACCAGCAAAAAGGCAAGCTGTTACAAATCCAACAAATACGGTCTTTTCAATTAAAAGATTTATGGGACGCAAAATTAGTGAAGTAGGAACTGAAATTGGAGAAGTTCCATACGCAGTTGTTGAAGGTGATAACAAATCAGCTCGTGTAAAAATTGGTGAAAGATTATACTCTCCACAAGAAATATCTGCAATGATTTTGCAAAAAATGAAAAAAACTGCCGAAGAATATTTAGGACAAGAAGTAACAGAAGCTGTTATTACTGTGCCTGCATATTTTAATGACTCTCAACGCCAAGCTACTAAAGACGCTGGTGAAATTGCTGGATTAACAGTTAAGAGAATTGTTAATGAACCAACCGCTGCTGCACTTGCGTATGGTTTGGATAAAAAAGATAAAGAAGAACTAGTTGCTGTTTACGATTTAGGTGGTGGTACTTTTGATATTTCTATACTTCAACTGGGTGAAGGTGTATTTGAAGTTAAATCTACTAATGGTGATACTCACCTTGGTGGTGATGACTTTGACCAAAAATTAATAGATTTTCTTGCAGATGAGTTTAAGTCTCTAGAAGGAATTGATTTACGTAACGACCCAATGGCATTGCAAAGACTAAAAGAAGCGGCTGAAAAAGCAAAAGTTGAACTTTCATCTTCAACTGGAACTGATGTTAACTTGCCATTTATTACTGCTACTGCCGATGGCCCTAAACATTTGAATATAAATATTTCTAGAGCAAAATTTGAATCTCTTGTTGACGATTTAGTTCAACGAAGTGTTCAACCTTGTCTCGATGCAATTAAAGATGCTGGTGTTTCGGCTTCGCAAATTGATGAAGTAATTTTGGTTGGTGGTTCTTCCCGTATTCCTATGGTTCAAGAAAAAGTAAAAGAAATTTTTGGACGTGAACCTCACAAAGGCGTAAACCCTGATGAAGTTGTTGCAATTGGTGCAGCCATTCAAGGTGGAATTTTAGCCGGTGATGTTAAAGATGTATTATTGCTTGATGTTACTCCATTATCACTTGGAATTGAAACTCTTGGTGGAGTGATGACAAAATTAATTGAGTCTAACGCAACTATTCCAACTAAAAAAAGTGAAACATTTTCTACTGCTGCGGATAGTCAACCATCTGTTGATATTCATGTGCTACAAGGTGAAAGACCTATGGCTACTGATAACAGAACTCTAGGACGTTTCCAACTTTCTGATATTCCTCCAGCACCACGTGGTGTTCCGCAAATCGAAGTAACATTTGATATTGATGCAAACGGAATTATGCATGTTGCTGCAAAAGATAAAGCAACAGGAAAAGAACAAAGTATTAAAATTACTTCCTCCAGCGGTTTGGACGACGCAGAAATTGAAAAAATGAAAAATGCTGCTAAAGAGCATGCTGCTGAAGACAAAAAGAAAAAAGAAGAAGTTGAAACTAGAAATAGTGCAGATAGTTTAGTTTTCCAAACTAAAAAGCAAATTGAAGAACTAAAAGATAAATTGCCAGAGGATCAAAAAAGCCAGCTTGAAGCTGAAATAACAAAAGTGGAAGATGCTTTAAAAACAAACAACACTGAAACAATTAAAGCTGCTACTGATAGTTTGAATAAAATATGGGGTGAAATATCTCAGCAAATGTATGCTCAACAAGGTGCTGAAGGTCAACCAGAACCAGATGCACAAGGTGCTCAACAAGATGCTGGTCAGCAAGAAGAAGCAACAAATGATGCAAAATCTGATGAAGAAGATGTTCAAGATGCATCTTATGAAGTTGTTGATGATGAAGAAGAGAAAAAATAAGTTATAAGTGCCTTAAGTCCGTAAAGTTAAAGGCTTTCCCTAAAAAGGATACCTACGGCAAGGCACTTAGTTTAACATAGTCATGGAACCGTTAGATAAACAAATTTTTATGTCATTCCCGCATTTTTTTAGCGGGAATCTCATCAAAAAAAGATTCCCGATTTTTAAGCATTCCCTGAAAAATACGCGGGACAGGCGGGAATGACAGTTTCTGATAGGTTATGTAAAGCTTGATAAATGTTAACACAAAGGAGGTTAAAAATGACTGGCGAAAAAGCAATGGTAAAAGTGGATGAAAAATCCAGTTGGGATGAAGCCTTTGAAAATGAATCTTGGGTTGCACCAAAAACAAATATATATGAAACTTCAGAGAATTATTTTCTAACAACAGATATGCCTGGAGTTAGTAAAAAAAATGTAAAAGTTGAAATGGAAAAGGGAAGTTTACTTGTAATGGGAAGAATAGATTACGAAAGTGTTTCAACACGTAAATTTGTTTTGCAAGAAAATGAGTTTGGAAATTTTTACCGAAAATTCAACATTTCAGATAGTGTGGATAGCAACAAAATTGAAGCTCGTTTTGATAATGGTCAATTGGTTGTTACACTTCCAAAACACGAAAGAGTAACACCTTAATATATTGTTATAAACTAAATATATTATTTATAATAGGACGCGGTAAAAGAA
>JAQICK010000423.1 GCA_027858595.1 Melioribacteraceae bacterium | reverse complement strand
TTTGATAAAGAAAGATATTTTTGTAAAAATATTACCAATTCTATTTTTGCTTTTTATTTTACTAGATAATAGTATAGCACAAAATAGTAATATAAAAATAATAGAATACGAACATCAATCTTTAAGAGAACTTGCAGAAGAATATCTAGGCAATCCAGATTATTGGGAAACAATTTTGCAATTTAATAATCTTGAATCTGCCTCTGAACTTGAAACAGGAATGAAATTAGAAATTCCGATTGGCTTAGTTTCATCTACTTTACTAAAAATGGATGAAGCTAAAAATAAAATTAGCGATGCAAATAGTAATGGTGCAAAAGTCCTAACTCCAGAATTAGATACTGAAGCTGAACTCAACTTTGATAAAGTATTAAACTTGAAACGGCAAGGTGAGTGGGAGGAGGCTTACGATACTTTGCAAGACGTTCTTAAATTAGCAACTGAATCCATAGAACAAGTTCGATTATTAAGAAAAAGTGCAGCAGATGCTACAATTTCATTTACTAAAGGTGATGTAGAAAGAAGGAAGCCAGTTGAAAAACTTTGGAGTGATGCAGAGTTATTTTCAAAATTGTATGAAGCCGATAGAACTAGAACGTTATCCAATTCTGTTGCCGAAATAACTTTTATTGATTTAAGTAGAATTAGGTTAAATGAGAACTCGCAAGCATTAATTCAGCATTCTCGAATTGATGTACTTAAAAATATTACCGAAACAAAAGTTAAGCTAGTTAAAGGTGATGCTTTTGCTTACTTATTAAAAAGTCCGAAGAAAAAATTTGATATTGATATACCAGGTCTTGATGTTAAAATAAGATCTAAAAATTTCTGGGTAGCAAAAGAAACCGCCACGACAAAAATTGCTAACTATGAGGGTGAGATAGAACTTTCTGCTAAAGATGCAACAATAGTTGTACAAGAAAATCAAGGTTCAATAATTCCAGATGGTGGCGTTCCTTCAACTCCAAAAGATTTGCTGCCTGCTCCAGACTTAGTATCTCCTAGTAATATGACTAAGTATTTTGAAAAGAATTTACAATTCAATTGGCAAGGAGTTAACGATGCAAAACAGTATTGGTTTGAACTAGCATCTGATGCTTCATTCCAAGACATTGTTTATTCAAATAAGAAAAATTCAAATAATAATGTGAAAATTTCAGATCTCTCAACTGGCATTTATTTTTGGCATGTTGCTTCCATTGACGAGTTTGGTTTTCCTGGAAAATTTAGCCAGCAAAATTATTTAATGATTAATGAAGACGTTACAAAACCATTTTTAGTAATAACATCTCCTAATAATATGGAAGTAACAAAATCTAAATCTGTATTGGTGCAGGGCGAGAGCGAAAGGGGACTTGAACTTTCAATAAATAATAAATCAGTTGAACTTGGCGTTGATGGAAAGTTTAGCAATGAAGCTCAATTGAATGAAGGGAAAAATAGTATTGTTGTTTCTAGTGTAGATGAGAGCGGAAATATAGCAAGTATGGAGCGAATGGTCTTTTATGAATCATCAAACATAATTGTAAATACAATTACTAGTGAAAATTTCATTACGGATAAAAACACTTTTATTCTCAATAATTCAGAGTTCCGAATTACTGGAAAAACACGCCCACTTTCAAATGTTAAAATGTATATTGGAAACGACGAAACTTCTACCTATGCTGATGAAAAAGGATTTTATTCACTAAATCATAAAATTGAAAATAGTGGAACTGACTTAACTCAGGTAATAAATACACCAGCAAATTATTCTGTAATTGCTAAATATAAAGTGTTGCTTGATACAAAAACTCCTATTCTAAAAATCACGAGTACTATACCAAAAATTACTAAAGAAGAATCAATAAATCTTGAGGGTTCAATAGTAAATGCTGATTCGCTTTTTATAAACTCTGCACTAATATCTTTATCTAATAAGAATTTTGAGAAAACAATTATTTTAGTTGAAGGTGAAAATAATATTAATTTTGTTGCAAAAAACATTGCTGGAAGTAGAGTAAGAAAAAGCATTGATGTTATAAAAGATTCTGAACCTCCAAAGT
>JAQICK010000095.1 GCA_027858595.1 Melioribacteraceae bacterium | reverse complement strand
CCTATTTACTATCCATCTTAAAAACACCATTCCAATTTTGAGGTGGATTTAATTCAAAACTTTTGAGTCTCTCTTGAAGTGCAATTGCAACTTTGTCTGTGTCAAACTGAGCCGAATATTCATCCAACTTAGTGAGAGCTAGTTTCCAATTTCCCGAATAATATAGTTTTATTATTACATTATACTCAGCAAACTGGGACTTAAGTTTTTCAACATTTTTGCTTTTCATATTTGAAATTAAATTAACTAACTCAAAAACTCTAACACCTTTATCTTTTCCTTTAACGGCAACATTATCAAGTTCACGATAAATAAATTCATCGCTAAGTTCGTTCTTTGTGGACTCCGATATTAATATTTCAGAATTGTAATATTTATTAAGAGCTTCAAGCCTTGCCGCTAGATTCATGTTATCGCCAATGCCAGTATAATCGAAAAGTTGCTCTGAACCCATGTTCCCAGTAATCATATCACCTGTGTTAATTCCAATTCGAGTAATTAGACCATCAAATGCTTTAACATTAGAAAACTTCTTAGCCGTTTTATGAGATTTCTTCCTCATTTCAATAGCTGCAATACAAGCTTTTTGAGCGTGGTTCTCTAATTCCATCGGAACGCCAAAGAGTGCAACAATAGCATCGCCAATATATTTATCGAGCATTCCCTCATTTTTAAAAACAGATGAAGTAAGTTCGGTCATGTATTCTTTCAAAAACTTTGTTAGAACACCTGGTTCAACATTTTCGGATATACTTGTAAAACCTTTAATATCTGTAAAAAGAGCTGTAACATTTTTATATTCGCCACCAAGTTTTAATTTGTCTGGATTGTTAAGCATCTCATTAATAATTGAAGCAGGAAGATAATGTCCAAAAGTTTTCTTCACTTTCATCCTTTCTTGTAACTCAGTTTTATACCTATAAAGAACTATTGCAATAAAAGAAGTAGTTGCAAAATAGATTACAAATCCAAAATTTATTAGCACTTTAAATGTTGAAAACAACAAATAGTCTCCTATAAAAGTAAGGAGTAAAACTATTGGATAAAGAACCACGGTCCACGTAATATTGAAACGACTAAACAAATAAAATGAAATTAATACCAAAAGCATTAATCCTAAAATTTGCACTCGATTATCAATAGGATTTATAAATTCATTTTGTAAAGCATTTTGGACAAAAGTTGCATGTAGCTCAACTCCTGGATAATTTCTATCTATGGGTATTGTTTTTAAGTCGTGCAATCCAATTGCTGAGGAACCAACAAAAATAATTTTATCTTTAAAATATTTTGGAGGAATTCTTTTCTGAATAATATCAGAAAACGAAATGTATCTAAAAGTTTTTTTTCTTCCAGAATAGTTTAAATATGTTCTCCCCTCTTTATCAATAGGAATTTCAATTGCAATTATTCCTTTAGAATATAAATCACAAAAATTATCTCGGAAATAAATTGAATCAATTTCTAATGCGTCAAGCACTAATTGGAAACTGAAATTTGCGACTAAAAGCGAGTCGTAAATAAATAGTGGTTCGTAATGCCTTGTTGTTCCATCACCATCTGGTGAAATATGAGCAAAACCGATTCTGTGAGCATTATCACTTAATGATTTTATAGGAAGATTTGGATTAGTTATCTCTATAAGTTTAGGGAGTTGTGAAAAAGATGATATAGGTGTTTGCAACATATTTGGTGGGAGCTTAATTTTATTCAAATCATCACGAAAATAATTATCAAATGCACCAAGTGTCGTTATTTGCGAGTTCCACAAAGCCTGTGCGAATATGTCCTCTGTGTTAAGAGATTTAATTACATCATAAATTTTGGCTTTATCAAGATTCAGTTTCTTTGAAACATCATTTGTATAATAATCAACAATTTCATCACTTAAACTATCAGCCTCTGTAAAGAACATATCAAACGCAATTGCTTTTGCTCCACCTTCTGAGAGGTATTTTACAACTTCGCCATAATATGCCATTGGCCAGCTTGAATAACGCCCTAACTTCTGTATGCTTTTTTCATCTAAATCTATTATTACAATATCTTTAATTTTCTTCTTTTCACTTCCAGTAATGCTAAGTTCAAATTTTAAGTCGTAAATAAATTCGTTAATTTTATTTACTGCCCCACCAACTTTTGGTAATTGAAGAAACAGAATAGAAACCACAGTGTAGATTAGAATTAATCCATAGACTAATAAGTATTTGCCTTTCATGTGCTTATTACCTCAAACAAGTATTGATAACAAAATTTGTGTAGTACCTAGAGCCATCCTGATTTTTTTTACAACATTAACCGAAAATATAAATTGTGTGCAAAAAACTAATTAATTACTGCTGAGTTCTAATTATAACAGCAAATAATGCCCTGTTATTTTCGCGATATAATTTCGATGTCATTTCGAAATGAGCTTGTTTTGAAGCGATTGAGAAATCTCCTACTATTCACGAGATTTCTCACACCCGACAAACTACGTCGGGATTCGAAATGACAGTTTTTTTTCAAAGATTATTTATTTATAACATTACAAATAAATAATACTCTCATAAATAGAACTCAGGCTTTATTACTTACAGTTAAAACAACCCAACTTTAGTTATGTGAACCTCAACATTTTTTGAAATTACTTATTCTCTTCCATTAATTGAAGTAATTCACTTTCTGGGAAATCCCTCATAAATATTTTTGTGTGCTCATCAACTTTAGGTTGATCGTTTTTATTTGTATAAATGGTAATTAAGCAACTGCGAGATATTTCTCCTTTTTTAGATAAAGGATCTTGCAGAACAACTTGTTCAAACACAGTAATTGCTTTATCAAAATCAGCGTTTTGGAAGGCAACATATCCTTCACTGAAATCCGCGGGAGTTGGCTCAGCCCAATAGATTGAATCTTCCTTTTCAATTGTAACTTCCGAGCGTCTTATTCCAGCAACCCCTTGAACTTTTGAGGCTTCATTTTCAGTAAACATAACATCAATTTTATTTTTCATTCTATCTAACCCATCAGTTTCAAGATTAGAATTCTTCATTAAGTCAATAACTTTTACTGATTTTAAGTCACTAAGTTCACTAACGTCTCCGTTCTCCCATGTAATCTCTAACTCAGCATCGTCAACGCCACGGATAACCCAATTTGATAATATATTAGTACCAACATCAATAGCTTTCCATTCAGTAGAACCATCCAAACTATACTCCACAGTTCCCAGCATAAAGCTAACTTGACCAACTTTTGTTTGCCCTAAGATGACTCCACTTAAAACAAAAAACAAAAAAAATATTTTAATCTTCATAATATCCTCACTAATTCTATTGAATCCCCTTAATACTTTTCGCATATTCTGGATTTATTTGCTCAACTATGTTGTAATACTCTATTGCTTTTTCTGTTTTATTCAACTTAATATTACATCGCACTAAGTTTGCTAAAATTCCAATATTTTGCTGATCATACTTTAATGATTTAAGATATTTACGTTCAGCATATTCAAAATCGTTTCTTAGGTATCCTAAGTTCCCAAGATTTGTAAGAGCAACTATATTTTCCTTATCATATTGCAGAGTACGAGTAAAGTAAATTTCTGCATTATCAAGTTCCCCTTTCTTTGCATAATAGACACCAAGCTTATTAAAAGTAAAAACATTTTTGGGATACGAGTTTAATACTTTCAATAATTCCTCCTCATAAGTTTTATCTCTAGATAATGTGAAACTCACAAAGTCCTTTGCTAACTCGGTCTTAACTGTTTCAATATTTACATTGCTCACTATTGGTACTGGATTTGGGAAGTTAGTTGGTGGATACGTAATAGAAGCATTTTGAATTTCAACAATTTCAATAGGGCTATTAGCCTCTTTCTCTTTTGTATATCGTTCAATAGCATATTTCCAACTCTCTACAAAAGAATTTTTCCCAATCACAGTGGATTCGAGTGGAAACCAGACTTTATTAAACTTAACAATTACTTGTTCATCAGTAAGTCCTTTTTCTTCCAATTCGTTTGGAGTGAGCCCAGTATTGAAAGCAAGAAAAACGTGTCCAGGCACATCTATGTACGCTGTCTCTATTCCTAGCACCTCTAAGGAGTTAGATAATAATGAAACTAGATCATCGCAATCTCCAACTTTCTTAACCAAAGTTTGGTTTGGAAATTGAACATAGTCGATTAAGTTTGACATTGAAACTTGCTCGTAGGATAGGTTAGGATCTTGAACATAATTTAAATTCATTTGACGTAAATATTCCCACACCTGAGCTGCCTGCCTAATTGGTTTAGGAACTTCATCAAACCGATTATCGCTAGAGCTTGTTTTTGCAATTATTTCAGATGTGATAAAACTTCTTAAATTTTCATCTCTTGGATTTATGAAACTTGCAAGATGCTTTTTATCTTTCCAAGATATTGAATTGAGTTGATAAACTTTTATTTGAGATTTTTTTTCATACTTCTCTTTTTTATCCCCTTTCATATATGTTGCAGTAACAATAATATTATATTCTTTATCCTCCGCAAGTGAGTTGTTTATAAGAGCATTATCTAACTGCAAATAGACTAAGTTTTCGCTAACTTCATTAGGATAAATAATAGGAACAATAAGTTTTGCAGGCTCACTTATTAAGCCAGGTGCGTTTACTTCTATCAAAATATCATCATAGATTTTATTTTTCGTATTAAAAATTGTTACTTCGCCAATGGGCTGTGATGAATAATACCCTATGAATGACGGAAAAATATCATCAAAATCAATAATCGTTATTTCAATTGGAGGACGTTTTTTATTATACTTTTCTCTAGCCAACAATGCGTTGCTTAATTCTTTTTCAAT
>JAQICK010000419.1 GCA_027858595.1 Melioribacteraceae bacterium | reverse complement strand
GTAAACTGAATCACGTACTAATTGATTCTCATCTTTCTCTTTTCTTTTCTTCATTTCTTGTCCTGTTATTAGTTGACTTTTGTTGTTATATTGAGTCAACTGTTTTCAGGACGCTTCAGGTGATCTTACGGTTCTCACACCCGACAAACTACGTCGTGATTCGAAATGACATATTCATGATTTTTAACTATCTATCGATAACATTACTGTTAAATAATGCTGTTTTAAATAGAACTCAGTCATATTTAGTTGTTTAAACGCAAAATGAGAAAAATAAATTTTGTATAATGATTTTTTTAAAAAAGCATAACATGAAATTTATAAAACCGATAAATATCAAAAATTCGCATAAGCTCCTAAGTTGGTCGCTGTTAGCTAGTGCAATTTATTTCTTTCTAATTACCAGTGCCCATCTTTTTGGATTAAAAATTCCTGTTCTTTTTATATACTTTAATGTTCCATCATATATTTATCAGGATATGATAATAGCATTTTTAAGTTTTGGTTTCGGTATGTTTTTATATGCTGGGTATTCATCTGTAAAAAGAAACGAACTAATTACTACAAAGTATATTATTGTTGCTGGGTTTGGTGTGGTTTTGGGTTTGATGAATATAAATTTTTTAACTGATTTTAGTTTTTTTGAAGTAGAATTTAATCTAAAAATATCCGTGTTAAATTTCTGGAGTCAAACTATTTTTGTTTTGGCCTATGTTTTATGGATTCTATTTCTTTACATAAGCGCAATAAATTTCAACAAGAAAAAATTTGAAGAAGATAGCCCCAAATCATTTAATGATGTTAGCAACAACGAACAGAAAGAGTTTTCTAAATTTAGATAGAATTACTTTGTGTGTTCAATTATTTTTATTGGAGTTTTTATTTTAGTGATTTTATTATAATTCAATAATTTCATTAAACTTATTTCTGATATCTCCCCGCCTTTAGGTAGTAACAAAACGTTGTTTATATCTTTAACTCCATTTGCTAAAATCATACCCGGTTTTAATTCTGCTAATTCCTTTGAAGAAATAATTTGTCCTTCTCCAAATCCTGAAGCTTCTGCTACAAGTGCACCCCATATATCTGGGTCATAAAAATCATGATTTTTATCCAATTCTTCAATTGCTTGGTTTTGGTTTAATCCAAGATGAATCAAATTTTCATAATCATTCATCACTTTTAAAAGCCTTCCCATAAACGGAATATTTTCACCGACTTTATATTCTTTACTACCGCCAACACCGTTGTATGTTTGAAGCTGAAAACTTATTCCATTTGCAATAGATTCGAGTCGTGGTATTTTCTTTAAAAGAGTTTTTCCAAATTCAGGATGACCATTAAATATTGTTTTTTCATCATCTGTCAATTGGAAATTTTTATCCATCTTTTCTAAAATGGAAGAGGGAACCGTAACCAACCCTATTTGCGATAGAAGTGCCCCAATTTCGTTTTCCCAAGTAATCTCTTTGCCTAAACGAGTTAATAGTTGTTTAGATAAATTTTTAAACTTAACAGCTCTGCTAAAAGCACCTGGATTTACAACAGAAAGAATTTCAATTAATATATTAATACTTCCTTTTAAAGTATTATTTAATAGCTCCTTCTCTGCATTTATAAGCTGGTATTGACCTGTAGCATCGTAAAGATTTTTTGCAAACAATTCAGCGGAACATGGTTTTGTGAGAAATCGATAAATATTTCCTTCGTTAATTGCATTCATAGCTGAATCCAAATCGGCGTATCCTGTAAGCATCATTCTTACCGTATCTGGATATTTTTCACGCACCAATTTTAGAAATTCAACGCCGTCCATTCCTGGCATTTTAAAATCTGAAACAACAACCGCAAATGGTCCGTGTTCTTTGAGGATATCTAATCCTTCTTTTCCACCTTCGGCAATGTGAACATCAAACTTTGATCTTAAATTTCTCTTATATCCTAGTAGGATGTTTTTTTCGTCATCGACTAACAATATCTTATTCACTGTGTACTCCAGACAATAAAATTTAAAAAATACTTAATTATAACACAAATCTATTATTTCTGATAATTTATTTTCAAATCCATTTTCTCTAACGAATTCATAATCAATTTTATCTGTATTCATAGCTTCTTCTTTCGGTACATTTGCAAATATATTTGCAAAATATACTGCGACCAAAACGTCAATGTTTTCGTTTCCAAATCTAACAATATCCTGATGTTGTAATACTGCTTCGACAACTATTTCTGGTAAACCCCAAAGTCTTAGCAAGTATCCACCAACATCAGAATGGCTTGTGCCAAGCACTTCTTGCTCTGCATCGTTGTATGTTAAACCGTTGGAGTCCATTTCTTCAAAAATATCTTTATGATAGATAGCACTACTTAAAATTAAAATTTTTCCAATGTCATGAAGTAGCCCAGCCATATATGCAGCTTCAACATCTTTTTTATTGATACCTAGTGTAGTTGCAATTTTTTTAGCATTTTTGGCAACAGCTAAACTGTGCTCCCAAATATTGGTCAACAATTGTTCTACATATTTATTTCCTTCAAATGATTTAAAAACTTGAACATAAATAATTAAGGACTTAATTGTATAGGTACCAATTAGGTTTACAGCTTGCTCAATATTTGTTATGTTTTGAGCGATTCCGAAAAATGCAGAATTTACAACTTGTAATATTTTGGCTGACATTATAGGATCGTTATTAATTATTTCTACCACTCGTTGTAGCGAAAAACTTTCTTTTCCAAGTTCATTTTCAATTTCAAGATATGTTTTGGGTAATGAGGGAAGTCTATTTATTCCATTAATGACTTTCCGTAAATTTTCATCATTAAAAAATTCGTGTAATTCGTATGATTGCTTAATTGTTTGTTTTAGTATTTCTGGTTGAACTGGTTTTGAAATAAATTTGTGGGCAGATCTTGTTGATTTAAGAGCAAGTTCTTCGTTGCTCTGGCCAGAAAGTATAATTCTAATTGTTGAAGGATATTTCTCCTTTACTATTTCCAACAATTCTGCTCCATTCATATTAGGCATTCTCATATCGGAAACGACTACACTAATTTGAGTTTGCTTCATTATTTCTAATGCTTCTTGTCCGCTTTCAGCAAAGAAGAATTCCCAATTTTCTTTTAAAGTGCGTAACATTCTCTTTAAGCCGTTTATAACATTGGCTTCATCATCGACGAATAAAATATTAAGTTTCATATCTGTTCCTTGACTTCGTTTAGGGGTAATTCTATGTTAAAGCTAGTTCCTATACCCTCTTCAGACTCTACAAATATTTTCCCATTATGTTTATTCACTATAATATCATGAACAATAGCTAAACCTTGTCCTGTTCCTTTACCTACTTCTTTGGTTGTAAAAAATGGGTCAAATATTCTATCAATGTCTTTTTTCTTTATTCCGCTTCCAGTATCCGAAAATTTCACAAATGCTATTTGATCTTTTCTTTTTGTTTCAATCGTAATTTTTCCTAATTCATTTGCATTGTTCTTTTTGTTCTTCTCTTCTATTGCATGAGCTGAGTTCACAATCATATTAAGAAATACTTGATTTAATTCATTTTGTAAACATAAAATTTCGGTTAAACTTTCGTCAAGATTTAAATCAATTTCAGCAACATATTTCCACTCATTCTTAGAAATTGCAACAGTATTTTGCAGACCTTTGTTAAGATCAAAATATGCTTTTTCTTTAGCCCCAGGATGAGCAAAATCTTTCATTGCTTTTACAATTTTTGTTACATGTTCAATACCTATTTTTGTTTGCTCTAGTGCTTCAGGAACTTCTTCAAATATAAAATCTAAATCCATTTCCTCTTTTTTGTCTTGATAGAAATCACGAATTTCATCGTTTGTATAATTATTTCCATCTTCTAAAAATGCGTTAAAATCAAAAAAGACTTTTGTCATTGAGCTATAAGAATCTGCAAGGAAATTTGCATTATCACCAACATATTGCATAGGCGTATTAATTTCATGTGCAATTCCTGCGGCTAATTGTCCAATTGATTCCATTTTATTAGATAGTGAACGTTGATTTTCTTGTAGCAATTTTTCTGTAATATCTTCTTTTATTGCTAGAAACTGAGTAATAATTCCGGTTTCATTTATTATTGGCGAAATGGTAGCTTGTTCCCAGAAGATATTGTTATGTTTATCAATGTTTTTAAACTGTCCTTTCCATGATTTACCTAAAGAAATGGTTTTCCACAAAATTTCATATTCCGATGAAGGAGTATGTCCACTTTTTAATATTCTTGAATTTTGTCCTATTACTTCTGCATATGAATATCCTGTTCTTTCAACAAATTTTGGATTTACATATTCAATATTTCCTCTAACATCAGTGATTACAACTGAATTGGCACTTTGTTCTACAGCTTGGATAAGTGATCTATTAGTATCAGTAATTTTTATTAATTCAGATTCATTTAAATATCGTGAATATAAATTTGTAACTACTTCAGTTAAAAGGTTATAAAGTGAAAGGTATTTTTTTGAAAGTATGCCAAATGTATTATTTGAGTCAAAAGCAATAAATCCATAAAGTATTTTATTTATTACAAAAGGAACAGCAAGAAATGATTTTATGTCAAGACTTTTCATAAGTTCTTTCTCGTTTTTTGCAAGACTTCCTCATTGGTTGACATTTTCAATTAGTAATGGCTTTCCTTTTAACAGCGAAAAATGAAGCCAGCTGTATTTTTTTGAGCTAAGTACATCAAACTCTGCTTTGAGAGATTTACTGTTTCCTTTCAAAAATTCTGAATTTATTTCTAATTCATTCTTTGAGTTTAATATTATTACATACGATCTGTTTGTTTCTAAAAATCTCCCAAAACTTTCAGAAGTAAACGAAAGAGCTTTATTTACATTTTTCAATGTAAGATTAACAAAGTATGTAGAAATGGCAGCAATTTTCCTTTCAAAATCAGTTATAAATTTATTTTCAGCTTCAATTCTTTTTCTTTCAGAAATATCATTTATAAATCCTTCGTATCCAATAATTTCATTCTTCTCATTCCTAATAATAGAAGTCCTATCTTCAACCCAAATTATTTGTCCTGACTTAGTAATTAGTCTATATTGTTTTTGAGTAAAACCTTTAGTAGTGAAATCTTCGCTAAATGTTTTTAACTCTTCTTTTATCCTTCTTAAATCGTCCTTATGGATAATTTCCGAATAAAAATAATTTCCAGAGATAAAATCTGTTGCTGAATATCCTAAAAGGCGTTCCACATTATTTGAAACAAATTCAACTGGCCAATCTGATTCGTTTTTCCAAATAAATGCAACAGCATTGCTGTTATTGATAATTTTGTCAGATTTTTCCAGAACTATCTTTAGTTTTTCTTTGTTAGCAATCTCTTCTTTGAGTTTTTCATAAAATTCAGTTAATTCTCTAGTTCTTTTCTCAACGGTTTTTTCTAACAGGTTCTTTTGGTCTTCAAGTTCAAGTTTTATTTCGTTTCGTTGGTACTCTTTTGTAATTATTTTCTTTCCTGTAAAAACGAGCATAAATAAACCCAACAACCAAACGGAAGTGTTTCTAATTGCATGAAAAAGATATTCATGTTCTGAATTTTTAGTGTGCTCTTTTGTAGGAATTGAGATACTTACACCACCACGAATATCACCAACTTTATAACCTTGATTACCATGACATTTTAAACAACTCTCTTTTACATGCAATGGTCTCATTAATCTGTAAAATGGCTCCCCATCAACAGTACTAAATTCTGCAATTTCTTGAGCTCCGTTTTCAAATGCTTTTAATGCTTTAATCTCCCATGAATCTGGTTCTGTTTCGGGAAGAAAGTATTTTAGGCTTGTAATGTGTCCTTTAATTCCGGGACGCTTATTAAAATTATCCATAGTCTGGCGTAACATATAAGATGGGGTCATTAAAGTTAATTTTTTACCCGATGGTGTTAGAATATCTCTTTCAGGAATATGAGATAGAAAAGGGTTTGGTTTAGTCACTTCGGTTTCGGGCACATATACACCGCCATGCATGCTAGACCAATATCTGGCTGCAGCATCTTTATTAAAATTAGATAATGCTTCATTGCGTATAATTGTAGAAGTAGAATTATTTATGTGATATATATCCGTAATCGAAAAGAGGAGAATACCAAGCGTCCAAATTATTCCTGTAATTATTAGATTTTTTTTCATCTTAAATATCTCTTTTAATTATTAGTTGAAAAGTTGTTCCAATATTTTTTTTGCTTTCCAAATTAATTATGATGTTTATCAGTTGGCAATACTCTTTTACTAAAGTTAAGCCAAGCCCATTTCCGTCGTATGTTCTAGAGTTACCAGTTTCGTTTTGCACAAATGGATTAAACATTATTCTTTGAAAATCTTCTTCGATGCCTATTCCGCTATCTGAGATCTCAACAAAAATGTTAGAATCATCTCCAGTTATATTAATTGCAATTAATTTATCATTAGTAAATTTTAGTGCATTATCTATAATATTAGAAAATATTTGCTCGAGGCAATATTTATCAGAAATTGTTTTATATTCGCTTGCGTCCATATTTAAGTCAATACTAATTTCTTTTGTGGCGGCTTTTACTCCATAAGTACTAAGTAACGGATTTAGAATATCTGCCACAATATTTACTTGGTCATATTTTAGTTTTATATTTTTACTCATTACTTCAGAAATATCAATCATAAGATGAATAGTTCTAACAAGTCTTTTTGTGTTTTCATCAACTATTTCAATATAAGGCTGAACTTTTTTCAATACTTCATCGTTTAGTTCTTCTTTTATAAGATCAACAAAACTTGTAATTCCGCTAAGTGGAGTTCTAATTTCGTGAGAAATAATATTTAGAAACTCATTCTTGAGTAAATCACTTTTTTCAATAGATGTTAATTTATATTGGTGAAGGGCATCTTCAATAGCTTTACTAAGTGTTCTTTTCTCGAAAGGTTTAGGGATAAACCTAAAAATGTTTCCTTTATTTATAGAATCTATTGCAATATTAATATCTGCATTACCTGTAACTAATATTTTTATAGTATTAGGAGAAATATTTTTTATTGCTTCAAAAAACTCTATTCCGTTCATTAATGGCATGCTAAAATCTGAAATTATAACTGGAAATTGTTTCCCTTCCAGAATAATTCTTATTGCTTCACCGCCACTTGCTGCTGTTTGTACGTTATATTTCTTTTTAAACTGGCGAAGATAAGAGTGTAGTAGATTTTCATCATCATCAACAAACAATATGCTTTCATTCATATTTATTCCTATTTGAATAAGATTAGTTTTTTCTTCAGTGTATTATCGAATAATTATGATTTTACTTTATAGGTGATAGTGCTAAAATTAATTAGTATGTAACACGGTAATTTTGCTGTGTAAAAAGGAAGTAGGTTGAAGATAAAATTGGCTGAAGATATAATGCCGCATAATTTAAATGCATGAGTTCTAACAATGTCAGCATTCTTAATTTTTAATAAGGCTCTGGATTACTAAAAAGCACTGTCATGCTGAATTTATTTCAGCATCTAGGAAACCTCATTAGATTCCGTGTAAGAACATCACGGAATGACGGCGTGTTTTGGAATAGAAAAAAATGCTGAGTTAATTAGAACTCAGCCATTTAAATTAATAAAAGATTCCCACACGTTTGGTACATCGGCTGGCAATACGTGAATGGGAATCTTAAGCTAAATTCATAACATAATTTAGTTGCAATTATTAACCACAAAGGGTTAAGACTTCGGATGAAATTTTTTCAAATCCATTGTTTGCAAGAAGTTCAGGATCCATTTGAGTTTTATCTGCACAAATATTTGCCAAGTAAACGGAAGTTACTATATCTATGTTGTTGCTATTTGTTTGTGAAACATTATGATGGTTTAAAACTGATTCAACTATTATTTTAGGTAAGCCCCAAAGACTTAATAGGTAGCCACCAATTTCAGCATGTGTAGTTCCAAGAATTTTTAATTCGGCTTCGTTATATTCAATGTTTTCTAATTTCATTAGTTCAAGAATTTCGTAAATGTAGTCCTCTGTATTTATAATAATTAATTTACCAATGTCATGTAATAAGCCTGCTATATAGGCTGTTTCTGTATCTTTTTTATCTCCCAAGTTGGCTACTAATAGTTTCGCGTTACTCGCAACCTTTAAACTATGATTCCATATTTCTCTGTGAATTTTTTCAACTCTCATGTTGCTTTCGTAAGAGCCAAAAATTTGGACGTATAAGATTAGAG
>JAQICK010000179.1 GCA_027858595.1 Melioribacteraceae bacterium | reverse complement strand
AATATATAACTTTATTTTAAAACCGATACCCTATTCCAAGATTAAAATATTCTGTCATTTCAGAATTAAGTTCAACAGTGTTTTGAGAGTAATCTAATTTTAGAACAACATTTTCAATTGGAAGAACGGATAGTCCAAACATCCAAGCGGTATTGTGGAACTCTTTCTCCTCGTCTCCTACATTAGTAGTTGATGAAGCTGTGTTGTAGTCTGTGTATCGCCCAAATGGAATCACACTCCACTCCCAACCAAATAATTTTGCAAAGTCGTATCCAAAATCTAGATAATATCCTGCTGATTGCTCAAAATTTGAGTTTTCGTATCTAATATTACCGTATTCGCCAATAACGATAAAACCATTTTTTCGGTAATCAGCGTGAACTTCAATTAGTGTAAATGGAATGTTCGATGTATCGCCAACTGCATCATTGTAAACCAATGAGCCACCTATTTTTAGTCCAGAAATATTCACATAATTGAGGTTTAAGTTGTACATCATTGCTGAAGCATCGGATTTATATCCTTTCTGTCTGCCTCCCCTTATTCCTCCACTATTACTAAATTTATCACTATTTAAGCCTTCCATAATATTAAATTTGTATTCAAATCCACTTCTATTACCATAGATTGCAAAACCATTTCCAAACCAAGTTGTAGGAATGATATATTTATTGTAGTTTGGGCGTTCAACGCCAAAAAAGAGCATGGGCTCATGATTTTCATTTATTAAACCTACGGAAGCCAAAAGTACTCCTGCCTTAAACCCTAGATAATCTTGGAATTGATAATCAATATACGCTTGTTCGAGCGATAATTCGCCTTCTCCCTCATTCACATAATTATGTTCAATTTCAACTTCTGATTTGAACGACCACTTTTCTGAAAATGAATATCCAAAGAACAGTACAAATCGATGAAAATATAAAGTTTTTGAAATATCATCATTATGTTTTTTGTAATTGTAATGCATTTCGCCATAGCCACCAATAGTGGTTTTAGATTCGAAAAAATCAAATTGAGCATTACTTTTACTAAAAGCAATAAATGTTAAAGCGATTAAGAGTAGTGTTTTTCCGTGTTTCATTTTATTTCCTGCTTATTGTTATTTTTATTTAGACGAAATCTAAATATAAATAAGAGATTGTGCAAGTATTATCTATTTAGGGTGACAATTATTGTTTAGATAGTGAAGTGTAATGAATTAATAAGTTTTGTTTTGTTCTATTTTTAGATGTTTCAATATTGGAAACTTTTTTAACTAAACTGATTAACAGTTAAGAGAACTTGTCAATCTGCCTAATACAAACTAATTCTCAGAAAACTTAAGCAAAAATGCTTTTATAAATTGATTTATATTTCCATCCATAACAGATTGGACATTGGAGGTTTCGCTATTTGTGCGGTGATCTTTAACCATGTTGTATGGATGAAAAACATACGAGCGGATTTGACTTCCCCACTCAATTTTCATTTTATTTTTTTCAGTTTCACTTTTTGCAGCTTCAGCTTTTTCAACTTCTGCTTGGTACATTTTTGCTTTCAGCATTTTCATCGCATTCAATTTGTTTTGCCCTTGAGAACGCTCACTTTGGCAGGCTGCGACAAAACCAGATGGAATGTGTGTGATTCGAACAGCAGTTTCAACTTTATTTACATTCTGTCCACCCTTTCCACCAGAACGATAGGTGTCAATTCGTAAATCCGCTGGATTAATTTCAATAACAATTGAATCATCCACAATTGGAAAAACATATACAGATGCAAAAGACGTATGCCTGCGTTTGGCAGAATCAAAAGGTGAAATACGAACAAGTCGGTGAACTCCATTTTCAGCCTTCATATATCCATATGCAAACTTACCAGTTACTTCAATTGTTACACTTTTAATTCCAGCAGCATCGCCATCAAGTCTATCCATTATTTTCATATGTTGATTATTCTGCTCGCCCCAACGTAAATACATTCGCTGAAGCATTTCAGCCCAATCTTGCGATTCTGTTCCACCAGCACCAGAATGGATTGTTAAAATACAATCGAGGTTATCATCTTCACCACTTAGCATACTTTTGAACTCTAAATCAGCAATTGATTTATCTATTGACACCAACTCACTTTTTATATCATCTTTAAGCGACTCCTCAGCCTCCATTTCTGCTAATTCAATTAATTCCTTAAGGTGAGTAATCTTTTCGTTTTCAGATTTCCAAAGGTCAATCCAATCTTGATTAAGCTTTATTTCTTGCAAAATTTCTTGAGCTTTTTGTTGCTTATCCCAAAAACCATCAGCTTCGCTTAAATCTTTTAGTATTTCGACTCTATTTTCTTTTTCATCTATTCTAAGAGTAGCTTTTAAAGCTTCAACTTTATCAGAATATTTATTTAATATTTTTATTTCGTCGTTAAACATTTGTAACCTAAAATCATTTGTATTATTAAATTCTTACTCTTAATCCTAATCTTAACTCTATTTGTTCTTTAAGATTTTTTCGTAAATCGTTAGTTTATAATTTCACGATCTCTACTTACGTTTTACTATTCTCGACTCACGTATCAAGCTTCAGAATAATGGATTCCCCAATTTCATTAATAGCATTTACTTCTTCAATATCAAACCACTCAATTTTTTCATCTTTTCTGAACCAAGTCATTTGGCGTTTTGCAAATCTGCGAGTGTTTCTTTTAATTAATTCAATAGCTCGCTCTAAATCATATTCACCATTAAGATGTGCAATAATCTCTTTATATCCAACAGTATTTAAGGAATTTAACTGTGTCGAATATCCAGCTTTTAGAATTGATTTCAATTCATTAACTAATCCAGCACCAATCATTTCGTCAACCCGTGCTTCAATATTTTTATAAAGCACTTCCCTTTTCCACTGCAAGCCAAATTGATGAAATTCCAAATCACTCTCTCTTTTGTGCTCCTGATGAAATTCCAAAATTGATTTTCCAGTAAGACGAAATACTTCCAGTGCTCTAATAACTCTTTTCCAATTTTGAGGAAGCATGCTTTCTGCACCTTTAGAATCTACTTTAACCAATTTATCGTACAGAAATTGATTTCCAAATTCCTCTTTCTCTTTTAGTATTTGTTCTCTAAAATCACTATCCGTATCAACATCATTCCATAATCCTTCCACAATGGCTTTAATGTAGAGTCCAGATCCTCCTACGACTATTGGAATTTTATTCTTCTGATGTAGTTCATCAATAATTTTTAATGCTTCAATTTCGAATTTGCTTACATTAAATTCTTCATCTGGGTTTAAAGAATCTATGAAATGATGCTTTGCAATTTTCAATTCAGATACTGTCGGTTTTGCAGTTCCAACTGTAAGCACTTTATAAATTTGCCTGCTATCTGCAGAGATAATTTCAGTTTTAAGAGATTTTGCCAACATTAAAGAAAGTGAAGTTTTACCAGAACAGGTTGGACCCAATATTACAATTACTCGCTTTTCCAACCTTCTTTCCCAATTAATGGAACAAATTTGAAGTTTGGAGCCTCTTTTATTGAAAATTCATCATCTGAAATTTTTGTAATTATTTGCATTGTCTGAATATTTCTATCTCCAACCGGAATTACCATCTTGCCACCCACTGCAAGTTGTTTTAACAATCTTTTTGGTACTTCAGGTCCGCCAGCGGTTACAATAATTCTATCATATGGGGCAGACTCTTGCCATCCAATAGTTCCATCGCCATAAATCAAAGCAGCACGAATTCCTAAATTATCATACAATTTTTGAGTTTTTTGATGGAATTCATAATTTCTTTCAATCGAATATACTTTCATTCCCATTTCGACTAAAATTGCAGCTTGGAAACCTGAGCCAGTTCCAATTTCAAGGATTTTACTTCTTCCTTTAAGTTCAAGTGCTTGTGTCATAAACGCAACAGTATATGGTTGCGAAATAGTTTGCTCTTGCCCAATTGGAAGTGCTACATCAGAATAAGCGTGAGCTTTGATTATATCAGGAACAAATAGATGCCTTTCAACTTTCAAAAATGCTCTTAACACATTTTCATCTGTTATCCCTCTGGTTTTCAACACGTTAACTAAATCTTCTCTTCTGTCTTCGTACATTTTAACTTAAATAATTTTTAATGCACAAAGATAAGATTTATACTAATAACAATTTGGCTTAGAAATAATATTTTTAGAATACTAGAGGTAATTTAAAAATAAGGCACTACTGGGAAGTTTGTGGATAATGATTTAACTTACCAAGAAAAAAGAGTATTGCCGTTCTAAAATTCTCAAACTTTCTAAACCCTCTACCGATAGTTTTAATCTCTTGAATTTTGCCATTTAACCATTCAGCAATAGAATTA
>JAQICK010000085.1 GCA_027858595.1 Melioribacteraceae bacterium | reverse complement strand
ACTTACACGGAATCTCATGAGGTGTTCGAGATGCTGAAATAAATTCAGCATGACAGTGCTTTTTAGTTAACCAAAGCCTTTTTAAAAATCAAGAATGCTGACATTATTAGAACTCAGCCGAATATACTAACCATAGGAACACATGAATAAAGAAAATACAATTAAGGAAACAATTGATTTTGTAAAAGAGAAACTCAAAGATGCAGAAGGCGGCCATGATTGGTGGCACATACATCGCGTTTGGAAAACAGCAAAGCAAATGGCTAAAACCGAAAAAGTAGATTCTTTTATTGTTGAACTTGGAGCATTGTTACACGACATTGCCGATTCAAAATTTAATAATGGAGACGAAACAGTTGGACCAAAAGTTGCAAAAGAATTCTTAAAATCGCAAAATGTAAATGCGGTTACAATTGAACATGTTGATGCAATTATTAAAAACATTTCATTTAAAGGTGGAAAAGAGGTTCAGAGATTTAACTCTCCAGAACTAGATGTTATTCAAGATGCTGATAGACTGGATGCTATGGGTGCAATAGGAATTGCCCGCACATTTAATTACGGTGGATTTAAAAATAGAGAAATCTATAATCCAGAAATACCACCTAATTTGAATATGACAAAGGAAGAATATAAAAATAGCACAGCACCAACGATAAATCATTTTTATGAAAAATTACTTCAGCTAAAAGATAGAATGAATACAGAAACGGGAATAGAGATGGCAACAGAACGACACAAAATTATGGAAGATTATCTAAAGCAGTTCTACAAAGAGTGGGAAGGTAAAAGTTGACACAAACCTCTGAGGTTTCAAAAACCTAAGAGGTTTGCAAGTTCTTAATCTACATATTTATAATATCGTTATAAATGATAAATGCCATAAGCATTAATATAAGGACAAATCCAGCATTTTGAATTGCTATTTTAACCTTAATAGGAATTTCTCTTCTAAAAATTCCTTCTATCGCAATCATAACAAAATGTCCACCATCCAAAACTGGAAAAGGAAGAATGTTTAATATTGCTAAACTCAAACTAAGTACAGCAAGGAATCTTAAGTAGGGAATCATTCCTGCATCGGCTGCTTCGGTGGCAATTTGAGCAATTTTAACTGGCCCACCAAAAGCTTGTGCAACCTCTAAGTCTCCAAAAATAACTCTACCCATATATTCAAATGTTACTGTTACATACTGAACGGCTCCTGTTAAGCCAGAGCCAATAGCTGCGAAGAATGTATATTCTTCATATTCAATTTTGCCAGTATATTTATCACCAAGAACAATACCAATTTTTCCATCAAGTCCAGGTGTAACCGCAGTTCTAATTGTATCTTCCCCACGCAATATAGTAAGAGATAGTTCAACATTAGAACTTGAAGAAATTATTTTAATTGCATCTGCACTATTTCTTAATATAAGATTATTTAGAGATAGAAAAATATCACCGCCTTTAATTCCCGCATCGTTAGCGGGCGATTCATCAACAACACTGCTGATAGCTGGTTTTATATTTCCATAAGGCAAAAAGGATTGCGATTGAGCGGCTTCTGCTAAAATATCTTCTGAAATTATAAAAGAGATATTACTAGTATTTCTAAAAACAGTAACTTTTTTTTCCACTCCACTTTCATCAAGAAAAAGGGAAGTTAAAATTTTAAACCAATCCGAAATTTCTTCTTCATTAATTGATATTACTTTATCGTCAGTTCTGAAGCCGGCTTCATAAGCTAATGTTGATTCTTCCACAACTCCGACAGTTGTTGTTTTTACAAGCTGCTTGCCTTGGAAATAATTAATACCAGAAAAAATCGCTATAGTAAGAATTAAATTCATCAAAACACCAGCAGAGATTACAAATAGCTTCTGATATGTGGGTTTTGCCCTAAATTCGTATGGTTTCGGTTCTGTGTTTGCAAAACTATTGTCAAAACTTTCATCAACCATCCCTGAAATTTTAACATATCCACCAAGAGGAAGTAGTGCAACTCGATAATCAGTATGCCCTTGTAAATCTAAATCTTCTGGTAGATTACCAGTTGTGAATCCGTTAATTTGGTTCCAGCCAAATAATCTTTTTCCAAACCCAATTGAAAAAACATCTGTCCTCATCTTACATGCACGTGCTGCAAGAAAATGTCCTAACTCGTGTATAAAAACTAAAATTCCAATAGTTAGTATAAAATATATTACATAATCCATTAATTCTAAATCCTTTCTTAAACTTTAAAATATTTTCGTGTTAAACTATCACATTCAATAATTGTTTCTAAATTTACTTCTGATTTAATTTCAACATTCTTTAATGCGTCTTTAATTAATTCTGGAATAGCTGTGAAAGCTATTTCATTATTTAAAAATCTTTCAACTGCAATTTCATTGGCAGCATTTAAAACACATGGTGCAGTTCCACCTATTTCTAAAACATCAAAAGCTAGTTGAAGACATTCAAACTTTGTAAAATTTGGTTTGTGAAATGTTAAAGATTCAATTTCAGTAAGCTTAGTATTGGTAAAACTATTTTGCATTCTTTCTGGATATGTTAAAGCATATTGAATTGGCAAACGCATATCAGGACTGCTCAATTGTGCCTTAATAGAGCCATCCACAAATTCCACCATAGAGTGAACAATTGACTGAGGATGAATTGTAACATCAATTTTGTTTGGAGGGAGATTAAACAGCCAATGTGCCTCAATCATTTCAAGACCTTTGTTCATCATTGTTGCCGAATCAATAGTAACCTTGCTTCCCATTTCCCAATTAGGATGCTTGAGCGCTTCGGCAACGGATACATTTTTCAACTCATCTTTTGATTTTCTAAAAAATGGCCCGCCAGATGCAGTTAAAATTAATTTTTCAATTTCTTTTTCTCGTTCACCAGCCAAACATTGAAAAATTGCACTATGTTCAGAATCAACAGGAAGAATTTCTGAATTGTATTCTTTTGCCAGATTAGTAATTATTTCACCAGCAACTACAAGAGTTTCCTTGTTGGCCAGAGCAATACGTTTTCCTCTTTTAATTCCTTCAATAGTGGGCTTAAGCCCTGCAAATCCAACAAGGGCAGAAACAAGAATATCATAATTTGCCACACGTGTAGCTGTTGTTAATCCTTCTTCGCCAGTTAATAAAATTGTTCCTTTAGGCAAATTTGCACTAACTTTATCTGCCAAGCTTTCTTCTCTAACGACAACATATTTTGGATTAAACTCAGCTACTTGTTTTAAAAGTAAGCCAACATTTCTGTTTGCTGTTAATCCCACTATCTCAAAAGAATTTTGATGAAGACGAATAACATCAAGCGTACTAACACCGATTGAACCTGTTGAACCAAGTATGAAGACTTTTTTCTTTTGCATTTCCATTAATTAAATCATTTGAATTGGCAAAATTACGGATTTATTAGATGAAACGAGTTGAAAAAAGCATTGAATATATAGGTGAGTATAAAATTAATAACTAAATTTGCATCCAATCAACCATTTTTTTGCTTTTGGGTTTTCTATCATAAAAGAAATTGTCCATCCAAAGAGCTAAGGGTCTAAAATTTGGAAAGTGTTTTATCCCAAATCGTACAAGGTTATGAAAAGAATTATTTGGATGTGAATATGGACAAACGGCCATGCAGCGTCCGCAATCTGTTCCAAATGAACCCCAAACAGAATAACATGCCTCAGGATTAATTTTCCAACGCTCTATTCCGTCAATCTCTTTTTTGTCATCATGGGAAATAGCTCCACTCGGACAAACATCAGCACATTTTTTACAAATCGAACAAAATTCGTTAATACTATAATCATACTTAGAATTATTATCTACTAGGGGCATATCTGTTGTTACAACACTAATCCGAACGCGAGGACCTTGCTTTGGCGTCATCAATAATCCCATTCTTCCAATTTCGCCAAGCCCCGCATCACGTGCAACAAGCGGACAAATCACTTGATAATTTCCATCAATGTGTGCACTTGCTTCGTATCCTAAATTTCTAATAAATGAAGCTATTTGAACGGCAACTGTTCCAGGAGCCAAATACTGTTGTGCCGATTCCATTACGGCTGATCCTTGCGGAGCAGGATTAATCATGGCTTTATCCATCTCAGCTAAAAAGGCAATAGCATATTTATGATTATTTAAAATTGGTTCTCCAAAATGTTTATTGAACCCACCAAAAGAATAAAGATGATAATCTTTAAGATGTGTAACGCCAGAGTCACGTGCACCTAGTTTCTTGCTCCACTCTTCAATAAATGCGGAAATTTTTTGTGGGTCAACTTCAATCTTTTCTTCCGATGGTTTACAAGTTATTATATTCTCCAATTGTTCAACTGTTGTAAAACTTGCTTTTGCTGCAGCAAAGTGAAAAGCATTATAGAACTTTGTTCCCTTCTGTAGCAGTCCATTTTTAAAAAATAATTTTGTGTCAGAAATTTCTTGATCAGGTTTATCAGAATAGTATTCTATATATCTCTTGGTGTTAGGTTTTAATCTTCGTCTAGAAAAAATTGTATCTCTCTCATCAAATCGATTTTTAGGAAAATTACGAATAGATATTTTACCATGAATAGGAAGAAAAAAAAATAGGAAAGCTATTCCACCTATAGACCAAAGAGAAATTGAATATTCATACCAGTAGTTAAAATGAAAAACTACTGGTAAAACAAACGGAGTTATTGCAAAAAAAGAAATGAACAACATTCGAAAGGCAGCGGCTCTTTCATTCTCGTTATAGGAAACAAATGCCCCCCAAACGAAAAAAAGAAAAATCAAAATTGTAAAAAATAAATTAATTAAATCGGTATATGGCATACTTTCTATTTTCCTAATTTATAAAATGGCTTTTTTGCAATCTAGCAAAGTGAATTTACATAATTTCAAAAAGAAAGAGCAATGGTAATTTATAGAAAATTATGGATCGAGTATTATTATCATGATTCTTAACCTAGAAATTACTAATTTGTAATAGGCACAAAAAATCAAAGAGTTTATTCATATGAAGAAAGGTATATTTATATTTTCCCTATTGCTCCATCTTGGAATTTACGCTCAAATAAACAACAGCATAACTCTTTCAGAAATAATGTTTTATCCTCTTGAAGCAAATGGTGAGTTTATAGAACTATATAATACATCAAACGATTCATCAATTAATCTTTCCAAATATCATATAATATACTCTACATCTTCTGCTGATACAATTATTGCGTTTAATAGCGGGATAATTCTACCACCAAAAAGTTTTGCCCTAATTCTGGAAAATGATTACGATTCCACAAACGGAATTTATTTTCAGCTTATTTCAGATTCCACTATTGTTCTACAAATTGATAATGGCAAGTTTGGAAGTAGTGGAATGGCGAACACAAGCGATAGGAGTCTCTATTTACTGAATGAAGTTGGAGACACAGTTGATATTTATACATATACGGCAAATAACAAAATGGGAATTTCGGATGAAAAAATTAATCAAAATGAACCAAACAATATTGAAAACTGGAGTAATTCGTTTGCGGAACACGGAACTCCAGGATTTAAGAATTCTGTTTCTCCAAGAAACTATGATTTAGCTATTTCTTCACTTTCTTTCGCTCCACAAGATCTATATGTCGAGAGTGAAATTGAGTTTGCTCTTAAAATTAATAATCTCGGATTAAAAGAGGCAACCAATTTTGGAATAAAATTATTTGTGGATTTAAATAGAGATTCGGTTGCTCAAAACGATGAACTGATTCTTGATGTGACTGAACCGTTTTTGCTAACTGCAGATTCACTAGAGGTAAAAGGGAGTAAAACCTTTTTGGTAAATGGAACATTTAAAATATTTGCTGAGATAGATTTTTCATCCGATGAAAGGGAAGACAACGATTACTATTCTTCACAAATACTTATACGCCCCAAACCCAATGAATACAACGACATTGTTATAAACGAAATTATGTATATGCCAAATGGAGATGAGCCTGAGTGGATTGAAATATTTAATCGCACAAATAAAGGAATAAACCTAAACGATTGGAGACTCGCAGATAGAACATCAAAACCACTAATTTCTGATAGCACTTATTTTATAGGTCCAAATGAATATTTAATATTAACAGAAGATGAAACATTATTGGGTTATTATGAAATCCCTTCCAATATTGTAGTAATAAGTTTGCCGTCGCTTAATAATGCTGGTGATGATTTAAAATTAATAGATTCGTTAGGCCAAGTAATAGATAGCGTTTCATATAGCCCTGCTTGGGGTGGAAATGATGGATCTTCATTAGAAAGAATTTCCACAGAAATACAGTCAAATGATAGCAGTAATTGGAAAAGTTCTGTTAGTAAAAACTACGCAACGCCTGGAAGTATAAACTCAGTTACTAAAAAAGAAAATGATTTGTCATTTACAGAGTTATTTGCAACTAAAAGTTATGCAACAATAAATGAAAATTTTGAAATTGAATTTAATGTTGTAAACATCGGGCTAACAGCAATAAATAATTTTACTGTTGAAATTTATCACGATATTAATTTTGATTCAATCCCACAGACTGAAGAAATAAGTGAAAGCATTATTGGTGCTTTCCTTGACGTGGGTGATAGCATGAACTATGTAGAATCGTTAACTGATTTTATTGAAGGAAGTAATAGTTACATAGTAAAATTAGTTGCAAATTCTGATGACAACATTGAAAACAACGAAATGAATATTTCTTTTGTTGGCATTTTGCTTAACGAAATAAGAGGCGATATTGTTATAAATGAAATTATGCACTCACCAATTTCTCCCGAGCCAGAATGGATTGAAATATTTAATGGTAGTTCTAAAAGCATAAACCTAAAGAATTATCAAATGGCTGATAATGCAACTACAGCAAGCCTTTTGTTCGATGATATAATACTAAACCCCAATGAATACTTTGTTTTTGCAGATGATAGCAGTTTTATTGATGTTTATCCAAATGTGCAAAATTTTATAATTGCAAGCTTACCTGGCTTAAATAATGGCGGAGATAGAATCATAATTTTAGATTCATTAAACAGAGTTATTGATTCGCTTTACTATTTTGATTCGTGGGGAGGTGCCAATGGAAAATCTCTTGAGCGCTTTTATAGCGAAGGCTCCTCCGTTGATTCAGTAAATTGGCAATCTACTAAACAACTGGTTGGAGGCACGCCAGCAAGGGTAAATTCGATAAGTATAAAAGATTATGATGTTGCTTTAACCGAAATATTATTTACTCCAGAAATTCCAAAATATAGCGAGGGGGTTTTAGTCTCGGTTAAAGTAAATAATATTGGAAAGGAGAATGTTGAATTTTTAGTGCAATTATTTGAGGATGTAAATCTTGATTCGAAAAATATAATTCTACACGAAACGAGTGAATCAATTCTTCTAAATTCAGGCGACTCACTAATTCATCAATTCACATGGAAACTAGAAAGCATTAAGCACGAACACATGTTTATTATAAAAGGTGTATTGCCTAATGATGAGGATAGTTCAAATAATTCAATTGAAAATTCAATTACTCCTGGGTTCAGACAAGCATCCATTATTGTAAACGAAATTATGTATTCACCCATAAATGGAGAACCAGAGTGGATTGAATTTTTTAACACAACAGATGACTCCATTAATATCAATGGATTTACAATTTCGGATATTCTCACAACTCCGAAAATTATAGAAATAGTAACCAATAAATTTATAAGTCCTAAAAATTATATAGTCGTTTCAAAAGATTCAACAATCTGGGATTACCACTCATCAATAGTTTCGCCAATAATTACAATCAATTTTGCAAATTTAAATAATGATATTGATGGCGTTGTAATTAAAGATACATTTGGAGAAACAATCGATTCAATTGAGTATAAATTAAACTGGGGTGGAAGCAATGGCTCCTCGTTGGAACGGGTTCTTGTATCAAACTCATCAACTGATTCAACAAATTGGAAAAGCTCATCAGATTTAGAACTTAGCACTCCTGGACGAAAGAATAGTGTTACTCCGTTTGAAAACGATTTAGCTATTTGTGAAATCACTACTCTACCAGAGTTTCCAACATTAGATGATGATGTTTTTGTAGAAGTAAAAATTAAAAATATTGGATTAAAAAATGTCGCCTCATATTCAAGCAAAATTGAATATGAAATGGATAATGTCATTTTAATACTGGATGAAATTGAATATAGCGATTTGGCAGTTGCCGATTCTGTAATCTTACAATCGGAACATTTATTCAAATTAACTGACTCGGCAAAAATATTTGTAGAACTTAAGTATTCACTAGATGAGAATAGTTCAAATAATAAAACGACAATTACTCTTCACCCTGGAGCTAAAAGAAATACAATTATAATTAACGAATTTATGGCAAATCCTAAAACAGATGAAGCAGAATGGATTGAACTCTATAACAATTATACGATGGATATTGATATTTCAAATTGGTTTGTTAGCGATTTATACACAACTCCCAAACCATGTAAAATATCTGATGCACCTTTAGTTATTGAAGTCAATGAATTTATAATAATTACAAATGACACTTCTAAATTTTCATATAAAAATGCTGAAGCGATAGAAGTTAATTTTGGAACATTAGGAAATACCGAAGATGGAATAATACTTTATGACTTTAATCAGAAAGTAGTTGATAGCCTGAGATATGACAACGATTGGGAAATAGAAAAAGGTCGTTCTTTAGAAAGAGTTTTAGTCTCCGACAATTCAACGGGTATTTACAATTGGCTTCCCTCTCTATCAGCAACGGGAGCCACTCCAGGCTTGAGTAACTCGGTATTGGAAACCACACCAGCCGATGAAAATTCTATAATAATTAACGAAATAATGTTTGCTCCCGAAATTGATAATAGCGAGTTTGTTGAATTGTTTAATCCAACCGAAAATGATATTGATATCGGTGGGTGGGAATTAATAATTAATGAAAAAGATTATTTTGAAGTCGTCTCTACATTCTTAATTCTCAAATCAAAAGAATATTTTGTAATAGCATCTGATTCATCAATAATAAATTACTATGAATTCTCAGAGGATGTGAACTTTACAGTTCTCAAATCCGGTTCGCTTTCTTTATCGAATGATGGTGAAAGCATTGTAATTATTGACCATTGGGGAAATAGAATTGACTCGCTGTTTTACAATCCTAAATGGCACAACCAAAATATTGCTATAACAAAAAACAAGTCACTCGAAAGAATTACATCTGAGATAATCAGTAACGAGCAAACCAACTGGAGCACATCGGTTAGTAAAAGCGGTGCAACTCCGGGAATAGTAAACTCGATATTTGCTCAAAACGAAAAACAAGAGAATGGAATTTCATTTAGTCCTAATCCATTTTCACCAGACAATGATGGCTTTGAAGATTTTGCAATTATCAATTATTCTCTTCCATATAACACTGCTCAAATAAGAATTAAAATATTTGACGATCATGGCAGAATTGTGCGAACTCTTGTAAACAATAAAGCTGTAGCAAATTCTGGGTCAATAATATTTAACGGACTGAACGAGGACGGAAATCCTCTGCAAATTGGAATGTATATTGTTTATCTAGAAGCTGTGGATATCAACTCACGTGCAAGCACATCTTATAAGGATGTTATAGTTGTTGCAAGGAAATTGTAACTCAGCACTAATTCTTAACTGCATCAATTCTACAAATCATTTTGTAGTTACAGAACCTACAAACTTTCTCGGTGTTGTCTATAAATTTAGTAAGTGGAAAATTTCCTTTTCTAATATTAGCAACCGACTCTCTCACATGATTCAAAGCAGTATCAACAAATCCTTCAATCAAGTCTGTTTGATTTGCATCCTTTTTTCTACTGAGAGACACTCTGTTTTTTCCAAAAGTTTTCTCCATGTATTTCAAAGAGTAGATGGTCATTGCTTCCGGATTTTGTTCCGTATCAGAATTGTTTAGGAGTAGTGTTTTGGCTGCCCATACATATATTGGAAGTTGAAGTGAAAGTCCATCCACAATTTCTGCCGTTGTTATTTTTTTACTGCCAGTTTTGTAATCAATCACTTCAAAAGTGTTTTGTGTTTTATTAATATCAATCCTATCAATTTTTCCTCTTAGTTGAATATCATCCAGCATTAAAGGCTCATTTATTGAAAGGGATTTGTCTTGCTCAACATCTTCAACGCCAAAATTTGTTTCAAAATATTTTGGGGTCATGCCACTGTTATCCTCCCGCTCTTTCAGAAGAAATTTATACAATATGGAGTGTTCTCTTTTGCCACGAATTCCAAAAATTTTCTCCTCTTCAAAAAAAGCAAAAGGTGAGTTGTTGAAAATGTCATGAACTTGCTTTTGGGCTACATCAAATAAGATTTCTTCAGCAATAGCAAAGACTTTGTCTGTACAGCCTTGCAACTTAATTCTTTGCTTTTTTAACTCAGTATAAAATCCATAAACAATTGAATGCAGTAAACTGCCTATTTCAATTGCCTCCACTTCTTCATCAGGTTCATCTGCAATTTCAACTTTTAATACTCGTTCTAAAAAATATTTAAATGGGCACTGTGTATAACTCTCCAGTTGTGAAATCGAGTAAGGCAATTCTTTGTAGTTTTCTCTATCCGAAAAATTTTCATCAGCATTAAAAAGAAAGCCGTTGTAGAAAGAGTGAGAGTGAGGCTCTCTATTTCTAAGTTCAATATTTGTTCTTTGTTCATTCCATTTTTTTTGCTTTGCTGAAAGAGGAAACTCCGGAGACTCAAGTGATATTTTCCTTTCGGCTTCTTCTTTTGAATAAATTAAATCATCAAAATCACTAGATGTTTTTTCGCTAATAGAAAAACTCTTTTCAAAGTCTTGCATAAATGTTGAAACTGTGAAACTCTCTCCTGCCGGATGTGTCAGGTACAGCCCACTACTCCACGATGATAGTGCTTGATAGAAATGGAAACGTTCTTCATTTAAATGGTGAGATTCTTTTTTTGCAAAAGAGCCCGAGAAAAATATTTCTGGTCTGTATCGTGTTGGAAAATCTCCATCAACCAACCCACCGATAAAAGAATACTTAAAGCTGAGGCCACGTAGTTCATTAATGTTTGTTATCAGAACCCCATAATCTGAACGCTCCTTTATATTAAATCTAGTAGAGGTACTTAGCGTAGATAGTTTTTCAAGATAGAAGGAAAGATTAAAAGTAGTATCACCATTCTCCTCTTCAATTAAATTAAATGTTTCCTTTGCAGAATCAAGAAGAGTTGTTAATGCTTTAATCTCATTCTCTTTGTTGGTATTCTCAGAAGCCAAAATATTTTGTGGAATATTTAATTTATGTGTTAATCTATTTAACTCATTATAAAATTGTGTGGGTGTAAGTTCTGTTTTAAAAGGTGATAACAAATCATCAATAATGTCAAGGCTTTGAGATGCTTTTTGATATTTAAGTATTCGTTTTGTGCTTTTGGAAAGTCCACCCAAATTCTTTTCAAAAGTGATACCACGCAATAGTGAAAACATCCAATTTTCTCTTCCTACAACTATCTTAAGGTTTGTTGCAGAGAAAAGAAGTGCATCCATATCAAAATTGTCTATGTGAACAAATGAGTTGCTGAAGGCACGTATAATATTTTTGTAGTAAAAATCAGAATTTAATATTTCCAAAAAACTAATAATTGCAATTACAGAAAGAGAATTATCAAGTTTAAGTCTATCGGTTAAATTAACAGGTATTCCATATGCCATGAATGTATCGCGGACTATTGAAGAGTAATTGCTAATCAAATTAAATGTAACCGAAATCTCATGAGGTTCAGCTTTTCCAGAAAGGAGTAGCGATTTTATCTCTTTGGCAATTGTTATAACTTCTTTATCCCTACTTGGTGCTGTCATTTTAGTTATTCTATTTGTGTATTTGTTGTCAACAGTTTTATCAGATTTAAGAAATAATCTTTTGCGAACGATTTCGATAAACTTGTCTGGATTGATTTCAAAAGTGTCCTCAATTTTATTAAATCCAAACTGCTGTAGTCTATTGTAAGTTTCATCGAGATGTGAAAATACTATTGGATTGTACGAATAGTAATCGAAGTTGAGAAATAAATCTGTGTTTTCTAAGGATGAAAGCTTGTTTAATATTGAAATTTCTAATGAGGAGAATGTGTCAAAGCCATCAAAGACAATCAGATCAACATCAAAGTATAAGTGTTTGAAATTATTTTTAAAATCATTCAGCTTAAATTGAGATAAGTTTGAGTAAATATCTCCAATTTCGAAGGCCTTGAGTTCATTGCATTTATTCTGATAAACTTTATAAATATTAGCTATGTCAATTGCTTTCTTCTTTTCAGAACGCTCTAGCTTTTCCGATTCTTTTAACAATAGCTCTGGGGTTATTCCTTCTTTTTTATACTTTGAAATTACATTTTTGATTTTGCTCAATGTGCCTGATGGAATATTCCCATCGTAATTATTCAAATAAATTAGCGGAACTTCCTTTACGCTTTGTTCAATAAAAATTGATGCAGCCTCATCACTCAATTCGTGAAATTGTTGCGAAGCTAGAAGTAGTTTTTTTGTTAGTGTGCTAATAGTTTCTATATTTATTTTAGTAACAGTCTGGTTTGGTGCTTCCGAAATTATCTTTTTCTTGAGTGTTCTTAGTTTTCTGTTGGTTGGAACTACTAATAAAAATTTATTGAATTGATTTGCTTTTATTTTCTCATTTAAAAACTTATCAGTATTTGCAGATTTAATGTTTGCTTTAGTTAGTATCATAAAAATTTATTGTGATAAAAAAGTGTTCTTATATATAACATCTAAATTTAATATATTATTACTATCAATATTAGAGTTTCTGAAAAACATATAAGAGTATTGTCATTTCAAGTCCCACAGGGAGGAATGAAAAATCTTCCACAAATTAAAATTTTCTAATTTGAGGGTTTGAAATAACATGTTCTAATTTTTAAAGAACCTTGCTTAAAAAAGAGAAAAACATTTAAATTGAAAAAGATTCTAATAATATTATTGCTTCTTCCTGTTTTGTTCAATTACGGACAGAAGATTGGTGAAATTGCCCCAGAAAAGCCTATGATTCAATTCCCCACAAATTCGTGGGGTGTTAATTTAATGTTTAGCGATGGTGGTTTTGGGATTGGCACTTTTTTTAGGAAAACTATTTCTACTAAAGTTAGTGGTTTTATCGATTTATCTTTTTCCGAATCGAAAAATGATAGAGAATTTGAATATTTCGATTATTATGGAAATTCATATGTGGCGGAAAAAGAAAATCGTGTTTTTCTATTGCCGTTAAATATTGGAATTCATTACCGAGTTTTTGAAAAAGAGTTAACAGATAATCTTCGTCCTTATTTTATGGCAGGCGTTGGACCAACACTATCAATTTCAACTCCATATGAAGAAGAGTTCTTTACATCTTTCAATTATGCAAAATTTAATCTTGCAGCTGGTGGTTATGTTGGTTTTGGAGCCGATTTTGGATTGAGTAAAAGCAATCTTGTTGGACTAAGCATGCGTTATCAATATATCAAATTTATTGCAGATGGCGTAGAACATTTAACAAATCAAAGAAAAAATGAGATTGGAACCTTTTACATAACACTTAGTGTTGGAATAATGTACTAAACTGAACAAAATTAATGACTTAACCAACCCAGCAACAAGTCCTCTTCATTAAATAAATTCCACAAATGTTTATTCAAAGTTACCTTTTATAGAATTTTACAATGTCCTTCTTATCAATTTTCAGTATCTTAACGCATTCAATTAATAAACTTAAATGGAGAAAAAATGACGACAATAGTTGATGTTCTCGGAAGAGAAATATTAGATTCGAGAGGAAATCCAACCGTAGAAGTTGAAGTACTTTTAGAGTCAGGAGAAATAGGAAGAGCAGCTGTACCAAGTGGTGCATCTACAGGCGAACACGAAGCAGTAGAATTACGTGATGGCGATAGTGAAAGATATCTTGGAAAAGGAACTTTAAAAGCTGTTGACAATGTTAATGAAGTAATAGCCGATGAGTTAATTGATTTTGATGCTTCTGATCAAGTAGGTATTGATAATTTTCTGATTCAACTTGATGGAACTGAGAACAAATCTAAACTTGGTGCAAACGCAATGCTTGGAGTTTCACTTGCCTGTGCTAAAGCTGCAGCTCAAACATTTGATATGCCTCTTTACAAATATATTGGCGGAACAAACGCAAAAACTCTGCCTGTTCCAATGATGAACATCATCAATGGCGGAAGTCATGCAGATAACACAGTTGATTTCCAAGAGTTTATGGTAATACCTCATGGGGCAGATACTTTTGCAGAAGCTCTAAGAATGGGTACAGAAACTTTTCACGCATTGAAAGCTGTACTTAAATCAAAAGGTTTAAATACTGCTGTTGGTGACGAAGGTGGCTTTGCACCAGACTTAAAAACAAACGAAGAAGTTTTAGACACAATTCTTGAAGCTATTGAAAAAGCTGGATACAAACCTGGCGAAGATATTTCATTTGCCCTTGATGTTGCATCAAGCGAAATGTATAAAAAAGATAAAGGTATTTATAGCTTCTTCAAATCTGATAAATCAGAAAAAACTGCTGAAGAAATGGTTGATATCTATGCAAGCTTAATTGCAAAATATCCTATTATTTCAATTGAAGACGGTCTTGATGAAAATGATTGGGATGGTTGGAAACTAATGACAGAGAAACTAGGCGGCAAAATTCAGCTTGTTGGTGATGATTTATTTGTTACAAACACAGAAAAACTTTCTCGTGGAATTAACGAAGGTATTGCAAACTCTATTTTAATTAAAGTAAACCAAATTGGTACTTTAACTGAAACTCTTGATGCAATTGAAATGGCAAAAAGAGCAAGCTATACTTCAGTAATTTCTCATCGTTCTGGTGAAACAGAAGATACAACAATTGCTGATATTGCAGTTGCAACTAATGCTGGACAAATTAAAACTGGTTCTGCAAGTAGAACAGACAGAGTTGCAAAATACAATCAACTTCTTCGAATTGAAGAAGAGCTTGATATTACTGGATTTTATCCAGGTCTTGCTGCTCTTAATTTCAAAGGATAGATATATAATTAGTTCGAACGGGGCTGTTACAATTAAGTTTGTGCAGCCCCTTTTTTTTGTTTAAAAAATTGTAAATTTAGATAAGAATTATTAATGAGGTATAATAATGGAAGTTAGTTACGTTAGCGATATAAAGGGTAATCAAACTGCTGTGATTATTGGAATTGACGAATGGGAAAGTCTAATTAAAAAACAAAAAAAAATGAAAACAAAACTTGATATGCTGACTGGATTGCAAGAAGCAGTTAGCGAAGTAAATT
>JAQICK010000245.1 GCA_027858595.1 Melioribacteraceae bacterium | reverse complement strand
AAAGCACTGTCATGCTGTCCCGAAGGCTTTCGGGATTAGCATCTCGGAATCCACATGAGATTCCGTGTAAAAACATCACGGAATGACGGTGTGTTTTGGAATAGAAAAAAACGCTGATTTAATTAGAACTCAGCCATAATAAAGAAAAATATAGCTAAAAATTAACCACCAAAATCGTCAAGCATAATGTTTTCAGGCTCTACACCAAGATCTTCGAGCATTTTAATTACTGCTGAGTTCATCATTGGAGGACCACACATGTAGAATTCACAATCTTCTGGTGCTGGATGATCTTTGAGATAATTATCCAATAGAACTAGATGAATAAATCCAGTCATTCCTTCCCAATTATCTTCAGTTTGAGGTTCTGAAAGAGCTAAATTCCAAGTGAAATTATCATGCTTTGCTGCAAGTTCATCAAACTCATCATCGTAGAACGATTCACGTTTACTACGCGCACCATACCAGAATGATATTTTACGTTTTGAATCTAATCTTTTTAATTGATCGAATATGTGAGAACGCATTGGAGCCATACCGGCACCACCACCAACAAACACCATTTCTGCTTCTGTTTCCTTAGCAAAGAATTCACCGTAAGGACCAGAAATAGTAACTTTATTACCCGGTTTAAGATTAAAGATAAATGAAGACATTTGTCCAGGAGGAAGCTCTGGCTGTCTCGGTGGAGGAGACGCGATACGAACATTTAACATAACCATTCCTTTTTCTTCAGGATAGCTAGCCATTGAGTATGCGCGTAAAACTGGTTCTTCAACTTTAGAAACAAATTGCCAAAGATTAAAATGATCCCAATCGCCTTTGTATTCATCTTCAATTATAAAATCGGAATACTTAACAGTATGCACAGGAGCTTCAATTTGGATATATCCACCAGCACGGAAATCAACATTTTCGCCTTCAGGAAGTTCAAGAACAAGTTCTTTAATAAATGTAGCAACATTGTTGTTTGAGCGAACCGTACATTCCCATTTTTGAATGTCAAATATTTCAGGTTCTAATTCTAATTTCAAATCATTTTTAACAGGTACTTGACATGAAAGACGATAACCTTCTTTTATTTGACCTCGTGATAATTGTCCTGTTTCAGTGGCAAGAACATCTCCTCCACCTTCAGAAACTATACATTTACACTCGCCGCAAGTACCTTGTCCACCACAAGCAGAAGGGAGATATATTTCGGCATCACCAAGTGCATAAAGTAATTTATTACCAACCGGAACTTCAATAGTTTTTTCCGGATTATCGTTTATTTCAATTTTAGCATTACCTGTAGCCACTAATTTTGACTTAGCAAGTAAGATTAATAATACTAAGGCAATTACAATGACGATAAACATCACTACGCCTAATATGATTAAATTTATACCATCCATTAGTAAACCCTTATAATTGAATTCCAGAAAATAACATAAATGCAATTGCCATTAAACCAGCAATTATGAAAGTGATTCCAAGTCCACGTAAGCCAACCGGAACGTTACTGTATTTCATTTTTTCACGAATACCAGCAAGAGCAATAATTGCAACTGCCCAACCAATACCTGAGCCAAATCCATAAACCACAGATTCAGCAAAATTGTAATCTCGTTCTACCATAAAAAGCGAACCACCGAGTATAGCACAATTTACTGTAATTAGAGGAAGAAATATTCCTAAAGAGTTATAGAGTGAGGGTACAAATTTATCTAAAGCCATTTCAAGAATTTGAACCATTGCTGCAATTACACCAATGTAAGTTATAAGACCAAGAAATGTTAAATCAACAGTTTCTAATCCAGCCCATGCTAATGCACCTTCTTTAAGAACGTGTTGATAAATTAAATTATTTACTGGAACTGTAATTGCTTGAACGAAAACTACATCAATACCAAGACCAATGGCAGTATCAACTTTTTTGGAAACTGCCATAAATGTACACATTCCAAGAAAGAATGCCAATGCCATATTTTCAATAAATATGGATTTTACAAATATACCTAAATAATGTTCTAACATAATTATT
>JAQICK010000429.1 GCA_027858595.1 Melioribacteraceae bacterium | reverse complement strand
GTTGAAATTCCAGAAGTTCTGCAAAAATCAATAAAGAAAGAGAAAAAAAGCATCAAACTTTCAAAAGAATTTGATGAATTTAAAGGATTTTTAGAAAGTTGTTAACGTCTCGGCTATGAATAGTTACGTGGGATATCACTTAACTTTATAAGTTCACACCAAACTGAAAATTCTTCAGGAATTTTCAGAGTAGAAGAGAACAAGCAATTACTTTTAGCCATTGTTGCTTATAGTTTTATATTATCGTTAGTTTCTTTTCTTTTAATAAATTGTATGCAATTGTCATAGCTTCAATTCCTTCATTCCAAGACGGAAATTGATTTTTAAAATGTTTTATCATATTAATAAATCTTCTTCCTTGATGTAATTCGTTTGATTCCTTAGTTGTCAAGTTTTTAAATTCAGATAGTTTGTCAATTACATCAACTAATTTTCTATTGGTTCAATCAAGTTGTTATTATTTGCGTGCATTCTAACACTTATTTCAAATAATGCAGCGATTCCGTAAATAGAATTAGGAATATCTGTGTCATTAATCTCTCCATATTTTTCGAAACAATTTTCATAAAACTTTTGTAATGATGGATTAGCATTAACCAATCCTAACAAATCAAAATCATCTCTTCTTGCGATGTTGTCAGATTTAATATTTCCGTTTTGATAAACCACAGTGTGTGGAACTTGTCCTTTCACCGAGTTAATGAATTCAAAATAGTCTCCGTGTCTAATCATTTTAAATTCTTTACTAAATTCATCAATATTTATATCGGATTTCAAAACTTTCAACATATATCCTACAGTTGTAGCAAATGGAATTATTAATTCTTTCATATTGTTCGTTTCGAAATTAAAGGCAACATCTCAATATATGTAATTCGTTTATACCTAAATATTCTATTAAAACGAATTGCGTATATCAAATTTATAGTTAATTATTTATTTTTTCCAAAATGAACTATACCTGGAAAGAATCAAAACCTTCTTAAAATAAATCAGTTATAATTTTGTAAGCTCCAACATAAGTTCCAAGTGCACTTCCAAGACCACTTAAAATAAAAACAAGCAATACTTTAAGCAATCTATTTTCCCACCATTTTTTCCAATGTGAAACATCTTGAGTAACAGACTCAAATTCTTTAACTTTTGGTGGTTGGAAATATACTTGAACAAAAGCTGTTACATATCCTGCACCTATAACTGGAGTTAAACTAGTAATTGGTGCAGCAAGAAAAGCTGAAATAATTGTAAAAGGATGAGCCAGAGCAAAAACAGTTCCTAATGCACTAGGAATTCCATTTGCAAGAATCCAGAAAATAGCGTTATCTCCTGCAACATCTGCACCTTTTGTGAAACCAATATAAAATAGCGATGCAATAATTATTGCAGGGACTCCGTAACCAATAATTTTAACCATGTTGGATGGTGGGGGAATAACTTCAATTTTTTCTAAATTTTGTTCTTTATCGGATTTTAATAATTCAAGAATTCCATTAACATGGCCTGCTCCAACAACAGCAACAATTTTATTTGCTTCAACTTCTTTCATCTTCTGCATTAAATAACTGTCGCGTTCATCAATTAAAACTTTTTTTAGAACGGGCATTTGTTTACCCATTTCAGACATCATTTCATTTAAAACGTCTTTTTGCTTTATCTCGTCTAGTTTCTCTTCGCTAATTTCTTCTTCTTCAAAAACAGATGCTAATCCAACCGTCATAAGTTTCATTTTTTGCCAGAAACCCATTGAGTTCCATGCACGTTTTAATGTAATTCTTACATCTCTATCTATTAGTTCAATTGGAATATCAAATTCTTTGGCAACCTTTGTGGCTTCCAATAATTCAACTCCAGGTTTCACTCCAAGTTTTTCACCAAGTTTTTTCTGATATGAAGCGAGTAAAATATTGATTAACAAAGTGCTCAGTTGCTTTTCTTTAATCAATTGTTTTAAGTCTAATTCTTCCCATTTTTTCTTTTCGGATAAAGCTTTATAGCGTTGTGTATCGAGTTCAACGCAAACTACATCTGGTTTTTCATTAGAAATTACTTCGTGAACTAAATCGGCTGAGTTTTGTGAGATATGAGCGGTTCCAATAATGAAAAATTCTTTTCCATTAACTTTTAAATAGTGAACATCTGATGAATATTTTGTTTCTGTTGAGAGTGTGTTTTCCATTTAGATAGGTGCCTTAGTGTTAAAATATTGAATTGAATTTACAAAAATATGTCATTCCCGAATTTTTTAATCGGGAATCTTTTGTGCTTAAAAGATTCCCACTAAAAACATCCCATATAAAGGACTGGGACAAGTTATAGGAATGACATATAATTAATTTGGTGTATGCCCGTAATTATTTATTCTTTTTCTTAAATTTCCAATTTTCATAATAATCAAAATTTACGATTGCATTTAATTCTTTCAATTCACTAGTTTTATCATTTATGATACATTTAATTACATCACCAGTTGAAAGAATTCC
>JAQICK010000229.1 GCA_027858595.1 Melioribacteraceae bacterium | reverse complement strand
TAATATAAAACTCTATTTCCTCTTTTTTTGCCTTTTCTGAGTTAACACGAAAAATATTTTCTAACTCTTGCATAAATCATTGTTTTTTATGAATTTAAAGTTCCCTCTGAATCGCTGTAATTCTAGGTAAAATTCACAGAGAATAAAAAACTTAATTGCCTAGAATACAATTTTGTAATAAATTAATAACACACATTTTAACAAATAAATGGAAAAACATTGAAACTATATCCACTATCTATGTATGGTATTATCTTTGTGATAATAATTGCAGGAATTGTAATTACTAGTTCAAATAATAAAGAAGAATTAACAACAATCTCAAACCCAAGCAGCGATATGGAAATGCCAAAAGATGCAGTTCATCAAGGTATGAATGGAATGGGGGAGGACACTCCTTCTAAAAATAATGTGCGTGAAGATTTTGGGACTAAGTTAGAAGAATATAAACTAGCTCACGAAACAAACCCCAACGATACTTTAGCAATGAAAAATTATGCTCAAACTCTTGGGATGTCGCACCAGACTGAAAAAGCAATTGAGTTATATGAAAAAATTCTTGCTATAGATCCAAACAGAACCGACATTCTTCTTGCAGAGGGATTAGCGTTTTACAATAATCAAAATTATCAAATGGCAGAAGTTGTAACAAAAAAAATAATTGCATTGGATGATAAAAACCTAGAAGCTAAATATAATCTTGGAGTAATGGCTGCTGTGCAAGGCAGAGAGGACGATGCCAAAAAGATTTGGGAAAAGTTAGCAGAGAAATATCCAAATGAAGAAGTTGGCAAATTAGCTGCCGATGCTTTGGTTCAGTTAAACCAATAATTATTTGTTTTGTGGTGGACGCAAACCTTGCGACCACTACTTTAAATTGTAATCTTTAAAAGATAATTATTACAGCTTAAAATTATAATTTATGCCCAAGCTTAATTGAAGCCTCCACTTGTTTTCTTCCAAAAATTTTCTGTTATTTAAGGGAAAATATCCTGCTCCTTTAAGAAACAATGTTAGTTGTCTTTGAATTAGAATATGAATTTCTAATCCCACATCAAAATAAAACAAATTGCCCGTGAAATTTTCAGAGTAAGCAGCCCAATTACCGTAGTTGTCAATAATTTTTGAATCAACATAGTGATATGAAAATCCAGACAGAAGTCTTACTGGAGATGGACGATCTAATTTTGTGATGGGAAGCAAATAAATTAATTCTGAACTTAAAACAAAACTGGAATAAGAGTATGTTGGAGAATCAGTGAACAATGGTTTCTTAACACCATCATCCCAATAGCCCATGTTTATTTTCCAATTAAAATTATAAGTGAAAAAATTACCACTAACAAAAACTTCTGGAAATATTACTAAACCCGAATATTGGTCGGCACTACCCAAATACCCAACATCCATACCAAGCGAGTGAGCATTGGTTTGTGAATAAAATTCTTTGGACGTTAGTAAAAGAAAAAGGGCTAAAAACATAAACTGAGTTCTTAATTTAATCATATACTAATATAATCATTTTAACAAATTTCCAATATGACAAAAAAAAATCCCAATCTAGATTCGTCTAAATTGGGATTTGTAAAAGTTAAAATATTTGGTTTAAACAGCTTGTATCATAAACTGTTTTAATTCCAACTCTAAATTCTCTAAATCGGAAATTACTTTATCGTAAGTTTCTTTAACAGAATCTCTGTTTTCGGCAAACATTTTTTTGTAGTATTCAATTCCGTTATTCAAGTTTGTTTGGAAAGTATCAAAGTATTTAATTTGCTTGTCGGTAAAAGGTGATGGAGCTTCGTCCATTTTATCTTTTAAGAAATCGATATACATTTTTAATTCTTTAATAAACATATTTGGACGACTATCTGTATTAAGTATGTTCATTCTTCCATAAATATGGTCGACCATTTGTTTAAGTGTGGATGTGCCTGAATAATAAGCCATGTTGGGCCCAGGACAAACTGAAACCGCTTCGCCTTCCATTCTTGTATCAAGATTATATACTAACAACACAGAATTTGTCAGTCCGTTGCATAAGCACTCTTTCTCAGTAATTGTAGCATACTTCGAATCATATTCCTCTTGAGATAAATTTTCAGCTTTTAATTCATCAACCTTAATGTTAATAAATTTTGTGGATGCTGTGCAAAGGGCTTTATCGCTATAAGTAGTATCAAACGCTAAAAATCTTTTAGGGCATGCACTTCCGGGGTTTCCGTTAGCAGCCAGTTGTTTTCGTTCAATATCTTTTGAGCTTCCTCTAACATTATTAAACGGAACTCCGAGTGGAGAAGCTTTAGATAAATATAAATCTTCTTCTTTTGCGTCGCTTAAAACTTTCATTGTTTGCTCGTCAATAGATGTTGCTTCAGGAACAAGTAAATAAGGAGTTCCCCAACCAACTGAATCTACATCAAAATAATTTATCAAAAAGTCGTGTTCATCAGCAGTGCCAACGCCGCCTTGTGCGGTTAGTTTTACTTCTGGAATTGTATCTGGAGCTTTTTTGCCCTTCTTATCCAAAGCATCCTTAAACATTTTGTATGTAATTTCAAGTAATGTTTCTCGGTTGTTTTTGAATTCTTCCAAAATTGGACCAAGTAAATATCCATCAGATGCAAATAAATGTCCACCACAATTAAGCCCTGATTCTACGCGGAACTCAGAAACCCAAAGACCTTTTTTTGCAAAAAACTTTCCTTGAATTAAAGCAGAACGGTAATCGCTAACTTTAATTATAATTTTCTTTTTGAAATTTCCATTGGTGTCTGGGAAAAAATCATCAAACTTTTCCATATATCCAAAAAGCCTCGGATTCATCCCCGCAGAAAGGACAATTGAAGATTCAAGCGTGCTGTTGGCATAACCTCTTATTGCTGTGTGTGCATTGTTGTGTTCAACGGAAAGCTGTTCGTTACCTTTGTAATTAGGTCCATCCAACTTTGTCATAATGTTTACATCAATTCCACCGAGGGTTAGGTTTTCATTTAACCATTTTTGAATATCTTGTATGTTAGTATTGTTGGCAACCATTTCATCAAATTGCTGACGCAAATCGGAAAGCGAAGGGAGCAATTCAAAATATTTTTCTAGTTCTTCTCTTTTTTCAACAACTGAATTTTTTAGTTTGTCAAATTTTTCTTTTACAATTTCATCAACTAAATTTAGATAAGATGTAATACGCTCCGCTCTAAAGTCTTCCGTTTTTGTTGTTATTGGCTCAAATGGAAAATTGAACTTTTCGGCATAATACTTTCGCATTTTTTCAACCATATTATGTTCAAATATCGACATCACTGAAGAAATTCCTAAATGAGCAGTTTTAATAGGCGAATCAATTGTATAACTTATTCCCATTACTGGGATGTGAAATGTATGTTTTGACTTTGTATCCATTAATTTGTTCCAATCTAATAAAGAGTAATAATTCCAACAATTAAGTTTAGTAAAATTAAAGTTAATTAAAAATTAGACATTATGTGCTATTTACTTCTTCTATTATTTGAACTACCGCTAAATTTACGTTCTGTTTTTCTTCCACTTCTACTGTTACTGCTTGAGTTATCACTTCGTCATAAGACTTATCACTTTTACCATAAGATTTATCGCTTCCACCAGATGGTTTGTCGCTTCTGCCATAAGATTTACTTCCGCCAGATGGTTTATCACCTCTGCCAAAAGATTTTCCGCCTCTATCGGAAGATCTACCACCTCTGCTAAAAGACTTTCTGTCGTTGGAGCGTCTTCTGCCACCGGAAGATTGTGGTTTTGCCGCTCTATCAGATATTTCAAGATTTATTTTTCTTCCCTTGTGTTCTGCTTTATTAAATGTGTCTAGCAATTGATCTTTAAATTCGCTGTCAACTTCAAAAAATGAAAATGATTTTTTAATATCAATCTCGCCAATTTGAATATCACGAACACCAGTTAGATCATTTACCATTCCTATTAAATCAGCTGGTCCTAAATTATCCATTGAACCAAGATTAAGGAAGAAACGAGTATATCCTTCACTATTTCCACCACGAGATCTTTCCTCGCGTCTGGATTTACGGTCATCGGTTGGTTTATTTAAGTCGGCAGTATTTCTGTAGTAATCAGAAAATCTATTAAATTCTACAGATACAAACTTTTTGATTAACTCATCTCTATCTAACCATTCCAATTTTTTATTTATTTCTGGAAGGAACTCATCAATTTCTACTGAATCAGCAGCCACTTTTTCCATTCTGTCAATAACATGAAATAGCTGAACTTTGCAAATTTCTTTTCCTAAAGGAACAGGAAGATGTTCAATTTTTTTTCCAATCTTTTTTTCAATTGTAGAAATTTTTCTTTTTTCTTTAAGGTTAGAAATAATAATAGAAATTCCAGATTTTCCAGCTCTACCAGTTCTTCCACTTCTATGAGTGTAAATTTCTAGTTCGTCGGGAAGGTTGTAGTTAATTACATGTGTTAAATCGTTAATGTCAATTCCACGTGCAGCAACATCTGTTGCTACTAAAAGACTGATATGTTTAGTTCTAAATTTGCCCATCACAACATCACGTTGTGCTTGAGAAAGATCTCCATGAATCGCATCGGCGTTGTATCCGTCATTCATTAGCTTAGAAGCAATATCTTGTGTTTCAAGTCTTGTGCGACAGAAAACTATTCCGTAAATATCAGGATTAAAATCTACAATTCTTTTAAGCGCAAGATATCTATCCCGTGCATGAACTGAATAACAGATGTGCGATACATTGTCTGCACCAGCATTCTTTTTACCAACTGTAAATTCAATTGCATTATTCATGAATTTATCTGCAATCTTTTTTACTTCGCGCGGCATTGTAGCCGAAAAAAGAAGAGTTTGTTTTTCAGCTGGTGTATCGCTTAAAATATCTTCAAGGTCTTCGCGGAAACCCATGTTAAGCATTTCATCGGCTTCATCTAAAACAACAGTCTTTATTTCTCTTAAATCAATAACTCGACGATTAATTAAATCTAACAAACGTCCAGGTGTTGCCGAAATAATGTGTGCCCCTCTCTTAATAGCTTTTACTTGATGATCGATACTAGCACCACCAAAAACAGCAACTACTTTTATTCCACTTTCATATTTTGAATATGATTTTATATCATCCGCAATTTGAACACAAAGTTCTCTGGTTGGACTTATAATCACATGTTGGGTTTTCTTGTTTGATAAATCTACTCGTTGAAGCAATGGCAATCCAAAAGCGGCAGTTTTTCCTGTGCCTGTTTGGGCAAGTGCTACTATATCGTTTCCTTCGTCGTTTAATAGTTGTGGTATAACTTTTTCTTGAACTGGCATTGGACTTTCAAAACCAAGTTCTTCGATAGCTTTAAGAATGTTTTTCTCAATTCCTATCTCTGCAAAACTTTTCATAATCTTCTCATTTTAAATTAAATTCAACTGCAAAGATACTCATAAATAGAAGGTTTCGTTGAGTTTAATTAAAAAAGATTTGCATCCAAGAAATAAAACTCGTAATTTGTTTTTTTTACCACTTGTTATCTCTATAAAACATCATATTTTCACTTAGGTTTTATTATTTTTTGCAACTCTTCAATATTATTTGCTGATGCTGTAAACTCAGGATTTATTTCTAATGCTTTTTTGTATTGTGCAATTGCATCTTCATATCTTTTTGCAGCTTTATAACCATCGCCCAGACTATCGTAGGCGTTTGCACTTTTAGGATTTAACTCAACTTGTTTTTCAAAAGCGACTATTGCTTTATCAACACTATCTTGCCCAAGGTAGTAGTAACCCAATGAATTATAAAATGACGCAGCAGACTTTTCAGTTCCAAACTTTTCTTCTAATATTTTAATTTGAATTTCTACCGAGTCCATTTTTTCTTCTTTTAAATAAACACGTGCTAATGCCATTCTGCCTTTGGCTTCATCCAGTTCAATTACTTCTATTGCATTTAATTTTGCTTTATCTAAATCACCACCCATAATTCCAGGAGCGTTAGTGTAAAAACCAATCACTCCCATTCTTCCTGGAATGTGTGTTGGGTCTAACTCAACTGTTCTTTCAAACTCTTCCAAAATATCAGATGCCATCAATGCTTGGCTAAAAACATTGGAGGTTTGTGCATCCATGCCAATTGCTCTACCAAGCCAGAAATGGTAGTCTGCATTTTCATCTTGTAAGTCAATAGTTTCTTCAAAGCATTCGGTTGCCTCTTCAGCATCATTAAGAGACATATATGCTTTTCCTAATTCAAAATAGGCTTCGTGATTTTTTTCATCAACGTCTATAATTTTCTCAAAAAGAGTTATTGCGGCATCAAATTTTTTCTCGCTAATAAGTTGTTTTGCTTTATCTAAGTCGTCATTTTGGAAGGCTGAAATTTGTAGAGAAAATATAAATGTAACAAGAAGTGAAAAAAGAACTGCTTTCATAAAAGACTCCCATTTTTTGTTTGTTAATGGTTGAAATATAAACCAAGTATATTAAACATGAATACTAATATTTGTTTTATATTTATTATTAAAAGTTATAGTTTATAGACGGATATACAACAAATAAGTTTGTGGAATTGTAACAATATATATAACTCTAAAGATTTCGAAATGACTTTTTTGCAAGAATATACGGCTGAGTTCTAATTAACTCAGCATTTTTTACTATTTCAAAACACGCTGTCTTTC